>NZ_JAKIKS010000013.1 GCF_023284005.1 Shewanella surugensis | reverse complement strand
TTTTAATAGCTCTTCTAACGGATTGACTGGTGTCTCAATAGAAATAACATTATCATTTTTAGTCATTGCGATGTTCCTTTTGTTAATTGTTGATCGGCCAAGATCAATTAATAGGTTACATCGCAATGCTTTATCCTCATACACCAGAAACGACTATAGCTCCGCTACTTTTCTCGTGAGTCAAAGAATTTCATAGTTTTGGTGATTCTGACCTGACACCACAGTGGGAAGATAGAGCGTACAAAAGGAATAAAGCAACACATAGACTTAGTAATTCCCAAGCCACAAGACATGCTTCCTTTAAATCCAATTTTTCCTTGCGTCCAAGCCAAAGCTGGTGATTGTTTAGATTGTGTATGTCTGTCAAATCGATAATAAATTAGAGGTTCTTTTACATTAGCAAATTTGAAGTCATTACGCGCAGCTCTAAACCAAAGCTCATAATCTTGGCGACGGCGTAAAGCCGTATCATAAGCCCCAATATTTAATATACGATCCTTACGAAATATAATACTTGGATGAATGAGAGGATTCTTCCACAAGCTAGTGATAATTCCATCATGTTGAACAGGATTTACTCTAGTACCAACCTTGTTCCCATTTAAGTCAATAATAGTTGCAGCGCCTCCCAAAATATCGATGTTGCTGTCATTGATTGTTCTTTCCTGAACTTCTAGACGATGAGAATAGCAAATATCATCAGTATCAAACCTAGCTACCAGGTCACCAAAACACTGTTCTAAACCTGCGTTAAGGGCACCAGCAAGCCCTACATTTAACGGAAGGGATACTATATCTAAAGGGAGTAAATCACAAAATCTGCTTACAACATCCTCCAAGTCTTTTCCGATCGGACCATCAAAAACAATAACGACTTGATCAGGTTTTCTTGTTTGAAAAACCAAACTTTCTAAGCATTCTTTAAGAAATACAGGGTTTTCTTTTTTAAAAAGCGACAATAGTACAGATATCTTATTCACTAATTTACCCACGCTAGGTTATATTTTTCTATGTTAATGAGGAATTTTTATTTCTAAAACCATCAACTAAGCCTTTACTCATAAATCTAAACCTATTAAAGCCTTCATCAAGAATTATCGGGTAAACACAAATTTTCAATATGATTTTTAGTATATTCTTTAGCTTCCACCGAAGTGGAATGTGCTTCATCATCGACAAAAGTATAGTATTTCTAAACTGGTAGTAGTGGCGAAATGGTTTGGAGACACCTATTTTAAACGGACCAATAACCTTATGCCCTTCACCTAAAGAGTGCAATATTTCTACATTAGGACTAACAAAAGATAAAAGAGCAAAAGATTTAGCTCTCATACACCATTCCCAGTCAACCAGATCAATAAATAGGCCTTCATTCTTTAAGCCACACACTTCAACTCCCTGCTTTGAATAGAAGAAGCCAGAGCTTAATGTATGCTCTACGGGAATAGGTGACTCTAGCGAACCATAATTATAGTAATCTATACCTTGCTCTTCGGAAATAGCTATAGGACCAACGCCCAATATAGGGCCATTCCTATCAACAATGTCTATATAATCACGACAAATACTATACACATAATTTTCAGAAAGCTTTGAATCTTGGTCAATTTCCAGAAAAAAGTTATAGCCATCTTTTTTTGCAGCTTCATATCCTATATTTTGAGCCACTGCTATGCCTTTATTATCGTGAAGAGTAATCATCTTAATTGATGAAGGCAATAACGAATAATCAAAAGGGATTGGTGAATTGTCAACCAAATAAACTTGGCCACATTGTCGTATATAAGTAGATATATTACTAGAAAGAGACGTGACATTTGGGTTGTAAGTTGTTAGCAATATAGCTACTTCTTTATTATCTATTTCATTTATCATCATAATAACTATATTCTTTTTAATACATTCAAAAGTATTGACACCATAAAAAATATCAATATTACATCGAAGACATATGCCATTCCCACTGTTGGCTCTACAAGAACAATTACGAGCCTAAACCAAATCGTTACAAAGAAAGCTGACATACTAATAGATTTTCTATTGTTCAAGCAATAGTCATATACTTCTCTATTAACAGCTCCCAAGCTAATACCAATCAATATAATAAACAAAGCACCCGGAACGATACCAAGATATACGTATGAAAAATAATCAAAGTGACTTGTAGGACCACCTGCTGTTGTATTATCACGATCATAATAAAGCAGAGCTTGACGCCCCACAGAGTAATCACCAGCATTATAACCCACCAGCTTACTCATCTGAGTAATACCGATAATAGGTGTAAATAACCTTACAACAATATTATCTGTATCTATTTGGTCTATTACTTCATTTGGAAGTAACAAATATGCAGTATTACCGTTTGATATCATTCTATTGATAAATCGTTCAACTAATAAAGGAGCTCCAGATATCAACTTAGATGCCTCATCAGCTGAAACATTATTTTGTTTTAAATTAATAGACAATGCCAACAGAATAAAAGCTAGCCCAAGAGCTATTATTTTAACTTTCTTTCTAAAATTTATCTTAGGTACAACACCATGAATAAGAAGACCTAAATAAATCCCCATCAGAGAAAATAAAATTGATATCTTTGCGCCATTTAGAAATGCAGAAAAGACGACAAACACAGCCAATATAAAGAACCTAAAATAACGACTCTTCCAGCCACTTGACTGAGCAGCAGCGATAGCTGAATACACAACTATAAACATTGAAATTGCATCCATGATGCGAATATACGCACCAAATCCACGGCTATTCTCAAATCGATTTGTATCAGCAAAAATACCAAAACCTATTTTATAGATTATAAACATAGCCAAAACTGAGTATATAATCAGCATCACCTTTAAAAAATCTCTTTCATAAGGAGCTACGATATATCGACAAAAATTAGACAATACCTTTGCTTTAGCAAACTTAAAGGATAATCGATAAAAAATAAGAAGGCATAGTAAATATACAAATGAGAATATTACATACTCAACAATAATGTAACCTTTGAAATATAAAAAACTAACAATCGCATACTTAGTACTAAATCCTACAACCAAAATAACATAAATTGGGTTCAATACACCACCAAAAAGCTTAATTCTTGTAAATAAATGGAGGAATAAAAATATAGCAAAGTTCAACGCAAGGAAAAAATATAGATCATCAAATAATAAAGATAAGAACTCTAACGTGTGCATTTATTTACCAAGCGTTTTAAAATTAGCAAAACAGAATAATATAGCCCTAAGGCAATATCGTTGAAATTTGAAGCGCCTAAAATTCCCTTTGCAGCACTAAAGTTTAAGTCTCTTATCGAAACAGCCAAATAATAACCAAATTTTCTTGCAATTGCTTCATTCTTTATGTTTTTAGGTGCATACTTCCTTAGTACCTGTGTTGTCATTAAAAACTGTCTCAGGGTTTTCGTATAGCTATTCGTATCATGATGTCTATATTTTACACAAATTATATCTGGTAAAAAAAGAAAGTCATGACCATTACGGGGATACAAGGATAAAAGCCGAAGAAACATTGAATAATCATCGGCAATAATATCGCTATCCCACCCTCCAATAGCAATTAATGCTTCTTTCCTAATTATAGTTCCTTGAGATAGAATGGGACTTGGAGAGTTTAGATATAACTCGTTAAACCTATCTGTTTCACTTAGGCCAAAAAATAAATCATGTTGTTTTTTATAAACTGGAGTCTCTCGGCCATCAAGTATTAAATTATTAGCCCCTCCGATAACATATTTCAATTTTGGTTCACTACTTATTATTCCAAATAATTCTAAAACATTTTCAGGAACAACAATATCATCAGATGACATTAGATAAATATAATCAGTGGTACATTTTTCAAGAAATACATTTAATGAGTCAACGACTCCTTTATTCTCTTCTTTGCAAACAAAGTCGATTTCATTTCTAGTATCATTCTGTTTTATATAATTCCTAACCACCTCTACTGAATCATCGCTAGAAAAATCATCAACAACATAAACCCTTTTATTAGGAATATTTATACTCAGTATTTTATTGAGAGTTTTTGTTATATACTTTGCATGGTTATAAGATGGTACAAATATTGTTAGCACAGATGCCTCCACTATTCAGGGCTAAAGGATAGTTCACTAAACACTAAAAAAAATGAAACAAAAAAGTAAATCACGTAATTGATAAAATACGCATACGTAATACCAACCAACCCGAACAAATCAATAAAATAGATAGATAGAATAACAAACAGTATAGAAAAGAAAATTTCGCAGAATATAAATGACTTCACCTTAGCTTTGGCTAGCATTAGATAACCAAAAAACCATGATGCGATCTTAATTACGTCACCGCTTAATTGCCATTTAAACAAAACTGACATTTCATGGAATTTGTCACTAAACAAAATAATAATAACATACTCACGTAACAAATATATTAAATATCCCAAAACACAAGCAATCAAAACAAATATTATGATCCCTTTTTTAACCTCTAACCAAATCGAATACTTAGAGCGCAAACTAGAGAATTTAGGAAGATAGTATACTGATAAAGTTGATGTCAATACCATAAGATACATCGATGAAATGTACCACACACCTTGCCAATAGCCTACTGATGCTGAATCGAGCTCATTTGTCATGTAATCTCTAATTACAATATGAGACACCGGAACAACTATAGCAGAAACAAGCGCCATTAGGCCAAATTTCAGTAGCTTTCTAGCATTATCCTTATCTACTAAATCTATTCTTTTAGCAGCTACTAAAATAGCATTATTTTTAAGGAGGAAAAGTAAATATAGAAAAACTAGTGATTGATTAAGAATTAGAGCAAGTAACACCCCCTTTAATTCATAAGATACAATCAAAACAAGTGTTAGTATTATGGAAATAACACTTTGAACAATATTAACTTTAAACCAATAAGTTGTATTACCTAAACCATTTAGAACTGATAAGAAATAAGTATTAAAAACATAAAAAACTAATACTGCACCTAAAGTTCTAATAATATAATCATATTCAGGACTAGCAAACACACGAACGGATATGTATTGAGGAATCAAATTAAAAACAATTGCAATCACAACTGAAAGTGTAAAACCGATAACAAAAGATGTCGATACCACCGAGTTAATTTTATCTTCATCTCCATAGCTTTCGGCACAGTACTTCGTTATACCTGCGTTTATTCCCCCTTGCCCCAATACCATACATATCTGTATAAAGCTTTTAAACTGCCCTATCGTAGCAAGTCCAGTCGGACCTATAAAGACAGCCACAGCTTTGTTTAAAATCAAACCTGATAGCATTTTAAAAACTGTAACTATCAGGCTTAAAATAGAAGTCTTCGCTAAACTCATTTGAAGTCATTAATTAAAGCTATTATTTTTTGCACATCCGCTTCTAACATTACAGGGCTAATAGGCAAACTTAATAAAGAATAATGATCATGAGTGATTTTTTCACCTTCAGAAAATTCATAATCGGCATAAGCAAGATGATCTTGAATCCCTTTAGGGTAATGTATTTGAGATTCCACACCATTCTCTGATAAGTAATCTTGAAGTCTACTTCTTTCATTACACCTTACAACAAATAAATGGAAAACATGTTCATCCCAACATTTTATATTAGGCACACGAATTAAAGAGTTCGATATATTATTTATATACTCTTTTGCTACTTCCCTTCTTTTTGATATATCAGATTCAATATGTTTCAGCTTAACACTTAAGAAAGCAGCTTGGAGTTCATCCAGTCGACTATTAACACCTAAAAACTCATGCTCATATTTTACTTTACTTCCATAATTAACAAGCGTTCTAATAGTTTCAGCCAAAAGCTCATCGCTTGTTGTAACAGCTCCTGCATCACCAAGAGCTCCTAGATTTTTTCCCGGATAAAAGCTAAACCCAGCAGCATCACCGATAGAACCAACCCTTTTACCTTCAGATTTTGCACCGTGAGCCTGAGCTGCATCTTCTATAAGTAATAAATCCTCACGATCTGCAATATCTTTTATTGCATTCATATCGCATGATTGACCATATAAATGCACCGCTAGTATAGCTTTAGTTTTCGGACCAATAGATTTTTCAATCGATTCAGGGTCTATATTATACGTTTCTTCTGAACAATTCACTAATTTCAACTTTAAATTATTATCAGTGACAGCTAAAGCTGATGCTATGAAAGTATTCGATGGAACCAATACTTCATCACCGTCTTTTAACTTCCCCATTAAAATATAAGCTTTGAAAATCAATGATAGAGCATCTAAGCCATTTGCGGTACCTACACAATATTTCGAACCACAGTATTGAGAATAGTTCAGCTCAAACTCACTAAGTTCATTTCCATTAATATACCACCCCGATGAAAGCACACGCTCGAAGCTTTTCTTCAAATCATCTTCATATTTTTCATTAACTTTCTTCAAATTTAAAAATTTAATCATTATATCTAACCTGATATGTATCAATTGCTATGCTTCTTCCCCCAAAACTTTCTTTCTGAGAAAGAAGACCCGCATTTAATACCTTTCCATTTTCTTCTGTGGAGATCCCAAAACTAAAATATTCAAAGCCTTTATTTTTGTACTCTGACATACTTTCTTCAATAATATAGTCTAAAGCTCCGATTTCTTTTCCATTATCGTTTGTCGCCAGGTACTGCGTATGAACAACATTATTAAAAACAAAAAGTAAAGATGCAGCAATCATTTCCCCATCGACCTCAATAGATTTGAGAATAATATTTTTTGGAAAATTAATTTTCAAATAGGACAGCTCTTCAATAGAATGTACTGGGTATGCACCATGTTTTTGTAGTACATTACTTAGTAAGCTATAAAACTTTGAAAAATCACCATCAGTTTCAATGCTTAAATTGTTTTTCCTAGCTTTACTTAATAGAGCTTTTCTACCTTTAGATATCTTCAGTTTGTTATTTAAATACACTACGGTAGAAAGCTCTCTTTTAGCTATACTAGCTTGGTTTTCATTCAATATAAAATACAAGTCTTCTTGAGAAGAAAGTTCATGGAATATATAAGGCATTGCCTTATATATTAGGCTATTTATTTGGTGAGAAAGGCAGTGATTTTTCATCGACTCCATAACCAATCTAATTTTTACACCTCGAACCCTTGGTTGAAAAATTAGCCCTCCATAGGTTAATCCTCCATGGCTACGTAATTCAACCCCTTCTTCTTGTCTATGTATTGTAGCAGGAAGAACCCCTACTAACTCATCTTCAATAAAAAACATCAATGAATAGTCTTCAAACTTATGGCTATGATACTCCAGAAAATCACGTTGAAAAAAAAATAGAGGAGTCTTACTATTTTTTACAAAATTGTCCCACGATAATTTTTCTTTATCACTATATTTTTTACAAGTTACCACTCTAATAACTCCGCAACACCAAAACCATGTCTACCCATATTATTTCCATTATAAAAACAATATACTTTATTACCTACCGCTAATAAACGAGGGTAACAAAGGTGGATAGAGTCAAATCCATCATAAGATAAAGGTAAGCCGAAATCGTCATCCTTCCGCTCCCATTTAATGCCATCTTGAGAATATGCTACGCCTGGATAGTAATCTTTTCCAGTCTTGGTTCCTTTTGTATAAAACATAAGATAGCCATCTTTTATTTTATATACCGAAGGACGTCCAATGCGATATTCTTCATTCTCATTATCAATGCAAAGAATATCAACTCTATCTTTGTTAAAAGTAACTCCATCGCTTGATTCTGTATAATGTATATTATATTTTGGATAGTCTACGCCACCTATATTTTGCCATGAATCTCCAGCAGCGTACCAACATCGGTATATTCCATTTTCTTTAATTACCGTATGAATAGCATTAATTGTCAATCCATTGTCACTTCTATCTAAGATCGGAGTATTCTGAGTTCGACTAAATGTCTCTCCTCTGTCTTTACTTATAGCTAAACCAGAAAACGCCAAAAACTTTGCTTTTTTAACTAATTGAAAGCCAACATAATACATCCATAGCTCATTCTCGCTGCGAATGATATCACCAAGAATAATGCCATTATCATCAAAACCCCCATCAAAACCAATATCTAAACAAGGTTTCTGAGAGTAATTTATTACTTTTGTTGGATCATCAATTGAAAGGTCTACATAACCAATTCGAGAAATACCTTCTTCATCCCTCATTCCTGAATATACGCGAATTGTCATATCATCAAGAAGAAAAGGGGTTGGCGTTAATGCACTATTGCTGGCCCAATCGAAAGCAATCTCATCAGTATCAATAAACCCAAGTTTATTCCATAACATTACTTAATTCTCTTAGAGTTTTACAGATAGTGCGCTTTTGTTAGTGAAAGGTTTTGCAGGATTACCTACATATATCTTTTCTTTTTCTTTCAGCTTTTTAGTTACTAAACTAGCAGAGCCTAAAATACTAAATTCTGGCATTTCAGTTCCATCATTTAGAGTAGAGTTGACACCTAGGAAACAGTTTCTGCCAATTTTACAATATCCAGATATTACAACGTGAGATGAAACAAAAACATTATCGCATATTTCAGTTTGATGCCCAATGTGATTACCGCTCCATAAAACCACATTATTTCCTATTGTTACAAATGGCTGCACCGTATTATTTTCAAATATAAAGCAGTTATCACCAATTTTTGCATTTCGCCAAACAAATGCTTTTGAACTGATATATGTGGCCATAGTATAACCAAGCGCCTTAGTTTCAAGATATAATCTTTCTCGAAGGCAGTTTAACTCTGAAGCAGGAATAGCTACAAATGCATCATATTCTTCTGAAGGGTATAATTCTGATATTTTGCTTCGTGCTACAATTGGCAAGCTTAAGTATTCATCACTATTCAAATACTCACTGTCTACAGAAAAACCACAAACTTCATATTCTGAATCATGTGTAAAGTATTCAAATGCAATTGCAGCGAATTCACCTGCACCAATAATAACAAGCTTTTTATTTTTCTTTACCATCTTCGACGATTCCTTTAAATTTATTATAGTCTCTTATATAGTCTGACTCATCATACTTCTCGCTAGCTATAACTAGTAATACACAATCTTCACTAAAATTATGCATCTCACGCCAAGTAATACCAAAAATATGTAAGCCTGTATTAGGCGAATCTAGGTGTACTATCTTTCTATTTTCACCATTATCTAGTATAAAATCACAGCTACCTTTAACACAAACAGCGACTTGTTCTAGATCTAAATGAGCATGAAAACCTCGAGAAATACCTTCTTTAGTATCATATATATAGTATATTCTATTTATAGAAAAAGGTATTAAGTCCAAAGACTCTAAGGCGACAAGCTTACCTCTATGATCCCCAACAACATTGAAATCAATTAGTTTATAATTCAATTTGATTCCTTCCTAATATAATTTCAGTCCTTTTCCCCAATGTATCTTTATTAGATAGCATTGGAAGGCCTCCATCTAAAGGCCAATCAATATCAAAGAATTCATCATTCCATAATAAAACATGCTCGTGCTTAGGGTTATAATAGTCAGTGCATTTATAGACAAACTCAGCTTGCTCACTGGTCACATAAAATCCATGAGCGAAGCCTTCTGGCACCCAGAGCTGACGCTTATTCTCAGCAGATAAATATTCACCAACCCAGTGACCGAACGTTGTTGAATCTTTACGAATGTCTACTGCAACGTCAAACACCTCCCCAGAAACTACGCGAACCAATTTTCCTTGTGCATTTTCTGTTTGGTAGTGCAGCCCACGCAAAATTCCTTTCTTCGATTTTGAATGATTATCTTGAACAAATACAGTAGGCTTACCTGTTACTAATTCTTCAAATTGCTTTTGATTCCAAGTTTCCATAAAAAAACCACGCTCGTCACCGAATACGCTTGGCTCTATAATTTTCACATCAGGAATAAGAGTATCTATTACTTTCATCTTACTTATCCTGTATACGATTGAATATTATTTAACGCAGCTTTCCAATCACTCGCTTCCACAGAAAAAGCATCCGTGATTTTGTCGGTACTTAATCGAGAGTTGTGCGGGCGTTTTGCAGGTGTCGGGTATTGGTCGGTAGTGATACTGGTTAAGCTAGGTTTTTTAGCAATAATGTTCTGCTCTACAGTCATATTAAAAATGACTTCAGCAAACTCATGCCAACTCACATGGGGTAAACCTGAGTAATGATAAACACCGTATTCAACGACGTCACCTTGAGTGATACGCTTCGCGATTTTAATTAGCGCAATAGCAATATCACCCGCATAGGTTGGGCCACCAAATTGATCGCCAACAATACTCAACGCATCGCGAGTTGCACCTAAACGCAGCATGGTTTTAACAAAGTTATTGCCATTCTCATCAAAAACCCAAGCGGTACGCAATAGAATATGACGATCGCAAGCTTTAGCGACTGCAGCTTCACCCGCTAATTTGCTTTGACCATAAACGCCTTGTGGTTCAGTTAGATCACACTCTGTGTATGCGCCGTCTTTATCGCCATTAAACACATAGTCTGTTGAAATGTGTAATATCGCAGCTCCAATATGAGTCGCTGCCTCGGCTAAATATTGTGGTCCTTTAGCATTCACTTGATAAGCCAATTCGATATCACTCTCTGCTTTATCGACGGCGGTATAAGCCGCTGCATTAAATATGATATCAGGTTTGAAATCGGCAATGTGTTTCTTAACTAAACTTTCATTTGTAATATCCAGTTCATGACTGTTTAAGGCCAATAGAATGACATCCTCTTGGGTAGAAAGCAGTTTAACTAAATGAGTACCGACTTGACCATCTTTTCCTGTAATTAACGCGCGCATTAAGAAACTCTTTTCACTAATAGTAAACTTTTATCTAAAACTAATTTTTTTAAATATTGACCATATTCATTCTTTAACATAGGTTGTGATAGTCGAAGCAAATCATGTTCAGTTAACCAACCATTTCTATAGGCTATCTCTTCTAAACAAGCAACTTTTAATCCTTGAACATTTTCTATTGTTTGCACAAATGAAGAAGCTTCATGCAAACTTTCGTGAGTCCCTGTATCTAACCAAGCAAAACCACGGCCTAACAGCTCAACATTAAGTGAGTCATTATCCAAATACATTTGGTTAATACTGGTTATTTCCAACTCACCACGCTCTGATGGCTCAACTTTTTTTGCAAAATTTACCACTCGATTATCATAAAAATAGAGTCCGGTAATCGCATAGTTAGACTTAGGTTCAGTCGGTTTTTCTTCTATATTAAGAGCTCTATAATTATCATCAAACTCAACAACACCGAACCGTTGGGGATCTTTCACTTGATAACCGAAAACTGTTGCACCACTCTTGCGTTCGACGGCTTTTTTCAATGTATGGCTAAAGGATTGTCCATAAAAAATATTATCACCCAGCACCAAGCAAACATTATCATCACCAATAAAATCTTCTCCAATCAGAAAGGCTTGTGCTAAACCTTCAGGCTTTTCTTGTACTGCATAAGTTAATGTGATGCCATAATCACTACCATCACCTAATAAGCGCTTAAAAATACTATTATCCTCTGGCGTGGTAATTATTAAAATATCCTTTATTCCAGCCAACATTAGTGTCGACAATGGATAATAAATCATGGGTTTATCGTAAACAGGAAGTAGCTGTTTAGAGACTCCACGAGTCAGTGGATAAAGCCTTGTACCTGATCCACCAGCTAAAATAATACCTTTCATTATAATGCTCCCCCTTCTTTTACTGTGCCTAAACGCTCCCCTGTATATGAACCATCCAGTACTCGGTTCCACCAAGTTTTATTATTCAAATACCATTCGACCGTTTTGCGTAGGCCCGACTCAAATGTCTCTTCTGGCTTCCAACACAACTCTCGCTCTATTTTAGATGCATCAATTGCATAACGCACATCATGACCAGGTCTATCTGTCACATAAGTAATCAACTCTTGATATTCATTCACCCCTTCAGGCTTATTGGGTACCAACTCTTCAAGTAATATACAAATTGTATTTACAACCTCAATATTGGCTTTTTCATTGTGGCCACCAATGTTATAAGTCTCTCCAATTTTTCCCTCTGTCACCACTTTATAGAGAGCACCAGCATGGTCTTCCACATACAACCAATCACGTATTTGCAAGCCATTACCGTAAACGGGTAATGGTTTACCCTCTAATGCATTTAGAATAGTTAATGGAATTAACTTCTCAGGAAAATGATATGGGCCATAGTTATTGGAACAATTTGTGACTAATGTTGGCAAGCCATAAGTGCGTTGCCATGCTCGCACTAAGTGATCACTCGACGCTTTCGATGCAGAATAGGGGCTACTTGGTTCATAAGAAGTCGTTTCTGTAAACAAGTCATCCGTTCCTTCTAAATCACCGTAAACCTCATCGGTTGAAATATGATGAAATCGGAAAGCTTTCTTCTTATCATCAGTTAACTTATTCCAATAATACCGCGTCGCTTCCAATAAAGTATAAGTGCCGACAATATTGGTTGCAATGAAAGCTGCGGGGCCATCAATAGAACGATCTACATGGCTCTCGGCGGCTAGATGCATTATCGCATCAGGTTCATATTCACTAAATACACGATCGAGCTCTAAACGATCACAGATATCGACTCGCTCAAAATGATAGCGATCACTATGCTCAACGCTAAATAATGACTCTAAATTTCCCGCGTAAGTGAGTTTGTCAATATTAATAACACTGTCATGAGTATTTTTTATTATATGGCGCACAACGGCGGAACCAATAAACCCGGCACCGCCGGTCACAAGAATTTTCACACTTCTATCCTTAACCATACTTAATATCATTATCTGCTCTGAACTTATTCTAAACTTACTCTAAATAAATAATTAATAAGATCAGACACTACTAACCCACCCTATTTCACAGGCTCGTAACTATAAGAGTATACCTCATTAGCATTTCTAGCTTTTTGCTCCACCGCATTCAATACAAAGCCTTTGACATTAATGCCTGATTGCTCGAAACGACGATAAGCAATTTCAATTTCTTTCACAGAACTGACCCCAAAACGTGCAACCAATAATGTGGTACCCGCTAATGCGCCAACAATACTGGGATCGGTTACCGCTAACACCGGTGGGGTATCAATAAGCACTATGTCATACTCTTTCGTTGCCCAAGTCACAAAGTCTTCAAATCGTGGATGCATTAGTAACTCTGATGGATTTGGCGGCACTGCGCCGCGGGTGACGATATCTAAATTTTCAATACCCGATGATTTAACCACCTCTTTTATTTCAAGCTTGCCCGATAATAAATCAGACAGTCCATCATCGGACTTCAAGTTGAACTGTCTTTGAAGGTAGCCTTTTCGCATATCGGCATCGACTATCAATACCTTTTGACCTGTTTTAGCTAACACTGCGGCAAAGTTTACCGACACAAAAGACTTGCCAATCCCAGGAGCCGGTCCTGAAATCATTACTACATTATTTTTAGCTTCCATCATGGCAAAATGAAGACTGGTTCTCAAACCTCGTAATGCCTCAATGGCTAAATCTGCTGGATTAGTTTCAGCAAGTAAGGCCTCATATTCTTTGAGCTTTTTCTTACGCTTAAGATGAATATCGATGCCCGCTTGCCAATCTGATTTTGGAATGCTGGCATAGACAGGTAGGCCAAGTTGCTCAATCTGCTCTGGGCTTTCCACTCCTCGATGTAATGCAGCTCTTAATAACGTTAATCCAATGCCTAACATCGCCCCTAATAAAGTCGCTAACATAAGCACTAAAGCTTTTTTAGGTTTAATCGCTCTGGTGTATGCTTCTGCTTTATCTAAAATCCTTACATTACCTACAGTGCTGGCTTTAACAATATTAAGCTCTTGTATTTTATTTAACAATTTCAAATACAGTTCTTGATTGACTTCAACATCACGCATCATCCGTAAAATGTCACGCTGAGTTTTGGGCAACTTCTGAATAGTTTTATTCAAACGCTCACGTTCGTTTAATAACGTTTGTCTATTATTCATTAAAGATATATAGGCTGGATGCTCCTTGGTAAACAACTGAGATATCTCGCTCTCTTTAAAGGTCAACTCATTCAACTGTGCCTCTAGCTTCACCATAACTTCTAATGACGATTTAGCTTCTAAGCCGAGATCAATCGAGTCATTTTCTTGTCTAAAGTCATTCAGCTTTTCTTCAGCTTGTACTAACTCAGTTTTTACCGCTGGCAAGTGTTGCTGTAAAAAAGCAAGACTATTTTCCGCCTCAGCTGAGTTTCGCTCAACATTCTGTAAAAAATAATCTTGGCTAATATTATTCAAAATGTTTTCTATGTGAACTCGATTTTCCCCCGTAAACGATAATTGTAAAACCCCCGTTTTTTTACCTTGTTCAGAAACAGCTAAGTGGCTTTGAAGCCAAATCACAGCATCGAGGCGAGAGCGCTTCTGAAGCGTAAAACTCATCTCTTGACTGGCCTGTAAATCGGCAACAAATAAGCGATAATCGCCTTTTTGTGCTAGTTCTCCTACTCGGCCCGTTAATATCTGATTATCGTGGCTATCAAATAGCTCATAGGTCCCAATTTCAGGGTTAGTTACTGTTAATTTGTAGTTAACAAACTCCACATTTAAATATAACACTTGTGGTATATTAAAATGACTAATATCAATAGAATCATTATCTCCCATGATTTTAGCCATTCCCTTGCCAATAGCAGGAAAATATTTAGGCTTAGCTACTGTAGTTAAATCCAGTTTATCGACGGTTTTCCCCAGCACCATTCGTGATTGGATCACTTGAATTTCAGTGGTCGCAGATGACTCACTGGCAAACATGTCAGCCATCTCACCAAAAGCCGGCATGCCTGAGCTTTTTTCTTCTATTTGAATTAAGGCATCAGCTTTATATATCGGCGTGGCTAATAAAGCATAAGCGATACCTATCAGCATAAAAAAAACTGTAATACCTATAATTAACCAACGATGATCTAATAAGGTACCGAATAATTTTGCTAAATCAATTTCATCACTCGACTCTGATAATGTATTAGGTAGGTTTTGTGACACTGTCATAAAAAGATAAACTCACTATATTATTAATAAGGAATATGCCTATAACTGATTATTTTATTTAACTTCCATTTTAATTGACTTTTATCTTTCAATTAAAATAAAGAGGTTCTTTACTTTATTTTTTCAGCCCAAGTATTCGCCGACTTATCTATTAGTTCGTAAGCATACTCAAACGCTTCTTGACTTAATTTATAGGGATCCGGAATATCTTGTTGCCCTATCCATTGGCCAAATAACATGGTTTTTCCTCTGGCGGATGGTGAGATCTTCGTTACCGCGTCGATGTGGCCTTTTTCCATCACTAGAATCAAATCATATTCTTGACATAACTGAGCAGTCAATTGACGAGCCTTGTGAGGCGTTAAATTAACTTCATTTTTACTGGCTATTTGTACTGCCATGGCATCGGCAGGCTTGCCCGATAAGCGACTTTTTTCTGTGGCAATGCCCGCGGAATCCACTTGCTTATGGGGCAATAATTTTTTAAGCAGATACTCCCCCGATGGCGAACGACAAATATTACCCACACACACTACTAAAATTTTATTAAACATGCTTGTTACCAAAATAGTTCTTATCAAAAGTAATCTGTATCGAAATTATTTTTAGCCAAACTTCTAATCCCAAGGTAATGTTCACCAAGAAAGAGTCCTATTGTATGATTGTGTTAAGTAGTTAATACCAACAATCGTTGGCAATAGATTATTCATGACTCGATTCCAACGAGAAATAGGCTCAGTAGTGACATAAACAATATCATAGGGCTGTATTTCAAAAGCCGTACCGATAACCATGGCAGTCGCATCGGAAATATCCAACTGATAAATACTCGCAATCGATTTATCACTAATATTATTGCCTCCTAACCCGACTTTTTCACTCGTTCCGTTACTCACAGAAGCCATTAATGACTTATTGGCTCTAATTACAAACACACCCGTCGCATCAGATTTCTCTTGATTTAGGCCGCCAACAGTACTCAGGGCTTCAGTTAAACTCATACCCGCTCTATCTATAATAATCGTTTTAGGGGTTTTCACTTCTCCCATGACAAATACTTTTTGGCCATCATTTCTGGGGACATGAATAATATCCCCAGCTTGCAGTAACCTATTTTGAGTTAAATCGCCTTTTTGCATCAGCGCATATAATGAGACCTTTGTCTCTTCGCCATCTCGAGTTAAGGTCACATTACGCCAATCTGCATCCTCGGCTAATCCACCCGCTTGATTAATGGCATCAAGTAGAGTTAAAGGCACATTGGTGATCGCTTGCTTACCTGGCTTATCAACTTCTCCCGTTACATAAGTTTTTTGCGATCGAAAGTTAGCCACATTGACATCCACTTGTGGACTTTCAATATATTCAGCCAAACGAGTCGACATTTCATCGCGTATCTCAACCACGGTTTTACCTGCAACGGTCACAAAGCCAATATAAGGATAGTAAATACGGCCATCGGTGTGCACCCAGTTACCCGATTCAGTGGCACTCCGGTATGATCCTGCTGGAATAGTTAACTCAGGATGGTCCCAAACGGTAACATTAAGAATATCGGCCGGCCCAACGCGATATTGATAATTAGCAATTTCTTCATCCATCGCAAGATTTACAGCGGCAATAGGTTCAGGTGTTCGGTATTGATTAACAAAACGGGGCGTTAACTGGTAAACATTGACTAAAGAGTCGAAATCGGCCTCTTTATTGCTTGATGACTTATCCTTAATAGCATTTTTACCTGAAGTACTTAAATGCTGACCTGGTGTAACGCAAGCCACGATAAATGTTGACATTAGGCCAACTAAAATTAACTTAGAGAAACTATTCATGATTAATAACTTGAAATTAAGAATAAGAATGAGAGGATTACTGGGGAGTAATTCGTCTCTTAAAATGGGTCGCTAGGTACGAACACTGGCCATTAGCTATGTTTAAAGCTGTTTGAAGAACACTACTGTTGAAGAGGATTAGTCTTGAAATAGTCATCTCAAATATTGGTATATATTAACTTAACCGCTAGTTCAATAATGCCGTTAAATGATATATGGTTAAGCCACTATTTAATGGGGATTTTTAATGGATAGTTGTCAAATCCTTGTGACCTTAAGTTTAGTCTTTTTAATCTAAAAAATTAGTGACAGACACGCTACCGCCTATGAATTCCGGCTTCCATAACGCCACTAATCCTTTATTATCAAGCAATTAACACCTGACGGCTTGTATGTAATAGTTAACGTAGTTAACACTCAACTTCGTCTCAGAACGTAAAAAGTCTCACATGAATAAACCATATATTAACATCTGATTTTATCCCAACGTAACGAGTGTTTCTACTCTGTTAAACGCCGAACATCATACACTATAACTGACAATAAAGTTGATAAAAATGAGTAAATTTACTCAGTTTTTTGACCAAAAATTCCCAATTGAATATTTAACAAGCACTCTCCAGAACGAACAAGCAAACATTTATTACATGTTAACAATATTCATAACGCCACGGCTTTCATTCAAACATCATCATGCAGCTCTAATTGGCCATACTTAGGTTTCATGTTTATTCAAGCTCATTGAAGATGCAGGATCCGACTGGCATTAAAAACGTTTAGGTAAGGTCGTTAATTGCTCCTGCATTAATGACATTCCCGTCATCCATGACGGTCTTCTTGAGCAGATAACCTAGTTGCTCTATGTTCATATTCTATAACAATTGAAGGAAAGCGAATGAAAACTCAACCCAAAGCGACTATCTTTCAACTAACCGCTATTTTCAGTGCTCTATTTGCCTTAGTAGGTTTTAGTTATAATGTCTGGAGGATGGAAATCAGCGAACACAATACTACAGTTCGATCAGCCAGTTTTGAACTGTTACTCCAACTAGCCGAACTGGAATCCATCATTTATGCCAATTTTTATGATAAAAATATCAGACAACGACAGCAGTGTGCAGGAAGTTATCGCCGCCATTGATCAAGTCCGTGATGAAGTTCGCATAGCGGTAAACGATTTAAATTGACAAACAGAGTCATTATTTACTCACACTAGCCTAACGTCTTACAACAAAACCCCTACCCTAGGATAATTTAATCCATTAGTCTCAAACTCTCACTAAGCGCTTAAGTTTACGCTCAACAGTTAATTGACCGATTTAAATCAAAGCCTACTCCCAAATCAAGGTTCTGAAATGCTTTCGACAAACCGACTCATAACTTTCATTACCGCCAATAGCCACTTGCTTTCCTTCACTAATAGGTTTTCCTTCGCCATCGAGCCTCAACACCATATTGGCTTTACGACCGCAATGACAAATGGTTTTCAGTTCAACCAGTTTATCAGCCCAAGCCAATAAATACTGACTCCCCACAAATAATTCACCTTGAAAATCCGTTCTCAACCCATAACATAAAACGGGAATATCGAAATCATCCACTATTTTAGTCAATTGCTTAACTTGCTCTTTGGATAAGAACTGGCATTCATCCACTAAAATACAATGCAGTGATGACTCCTCAAGCTGCTGTTTAACAAGTGAGAGTAAATTATCAGCATGATTAAATATCTGTGCTTCACATTCTATCCCAATCCTTGATGCCACTTTGCCCACGCCATATCGGTCATCGATAGAGGCTGTCATCACCAGCGTATTCATGCCTCTTTCTCGATAGTTATAGGATGATTGCAATAGAGATGTCGACTTACCCGCATTCATTGCTGAATAATAAAAATAAAGCTGTGCCAAACTTTTCATCCTTCTTGTTTAAAAATATTCCTAACTAACCTGAAACACAAAGTAGAGTGATCCTATACCCAAATCCATTGTCAATGATCGTTGCACCGCCTATCAAATGGCTTCAATTTAAAGACGTATCATGAAAGCATTTCGCATCTTTTTATGTGATAAAAATACATAAAAATGCCGTAATCAACATCCTGATCACGGCATTCAATAATATCAAAGACTTAACAATAAGTGAGTATAAACTTACTGTTCAACAATCAATAATCACCTCTAATAACGCCCTTGATTTGACTTCATTCTGAGTAAGATAACACTAATCACAAAAAGAAAACTACAGGTGATAAAACCAATTGTCACAGAGCCAGTAAAACCTAATACTAAATAACCCACGAAGCTGATCCCAGCCACGATAAGCGCATAAGGTAATTGCGTTATAACGTGATCAATATGATGACAACCCGCACCAGTGGAAGATAAAATAGTGGTATCAGAAATAGGTGAGCAGTGATCCCCAAAAACAGCCCCCGCCAACACAGCAGCAAGCATAGGAAGCATCATCGCACTATGGCTTCCCATTGCCATATCGGCTGCAATTGGCAACATAATACCAAATGTTCCCCAACTGGTCCCTGTCGCAAAAGCCGTTAATCCTGCTAACACGAATAAAACAGCGGGTAACATTTCAAAAGGGATATTACCCGTAGCTAAACTCGCCATATATTTACCCGTTTCTAGCTGACCAATAACGGCTGCAATCGTCCAAGCAAACATCAAAATATATAAAGCGGGTAACATAGAACGAGCGCCCATGCTCATCCCTTTAATAATCATTTTTTTGTCAATCCCTTGTACGACGCTCATGATTAACGTCACAGCTAGACCCACAACGGCACCCAAAAAGAGTGATGAACCCACATTGGTATTTTCAAACGCACCAATAAAGCTAAAATCAAGTCCCTTAGCAGCAAGGACTTCTCCACCGCTACTCACCATAAAATAAAATGTCGCCAATACCAATACGGATATCGGTAAAAACAAACCTAATATGTTGCCTGAACTGGCTTCAGGTAAATCAGAAACGGCGCCTGGCGGTAATCCTTTAGACTCATCATATAAATTACCTTTTTGAGCATTCAGTTCATGCTCCCGCATGGGGCCAATATCCAGTCCCATTAACGCAACACAAATAAGGAGCAATAGGGCGAAAATGGCATAAAAGTTCATTGGGATCATTTGAACAAAGATACTTAAATGACCAGTATCAGCAAAACCATGAGAGGTTAATATACCGCCTATTAGTGCGATAATATAAGCGCCCCAACTTGAAACAGGCGATATGACACAAACGGGAGCCGCAGTTGAATCCAATATATATGCCAGTTTACTACGAGATACATAGTATCGATCAGTCAATGGTCTAGCGACACTTCCCACCACTAAGCTATTAAAATAATCATCGATAAAAACGACGCACCCTAAAAAGATGGTCAATAATTTTGCGTCACGCTTATTACGAATATGCTTTCTTGCCCACTCAGCAAACGCTCTGGCTGAACCACTGACGGTGATTAGCGCCGTGATCATGCCCAATAACACAAGAAAACCAAGAATATACAAATTCCAACTGTTTAACGCACCATCATTCCAAACAAGGCTGGTGACTTTAGCTGTTAAATATTGACCTGTACCAACAATGGAAAAATCTGTTAAAAGAAGGCCTCCAATAAGGATCCCCAGGCCAAGAGAAAGTAATACACGGCGAGTAATCATCGCCAACACTACTGCTACCACAGGCGGCAGCAAAGAGAGAGCCGAATCGGCATAGCTTATAATTGTCATTTATCTTCTTCGCTAAATACAAATGGAGGACAACTGAACTGATGGGGTTTAGCACCTATCCTGTCTTAGTCGCACATCATAGCCATATCCGTTAAATCAATATGAACTTACTTCTCATCCTGATAAGTAAACTATGTGAATAAAGCTAATGTACTCTTGTCGATAATGTTATCAATATCTAACAACATATGAGTGAGTATTCTGAAAGAAAACCTTCTTCATTAGCTCTGAATTCAGTGCGACTTAACTAACCTCAACAACCCACTGCAAATTGACACGCGCCACATAAAAGCACAAGCGGCGAAAGGGAGCGAGCCTTTTGCCACTTTTCGTGATCTTAGTCACATTTTGTAGCCGTGTAAAAGTACAATGTTCAATTATGATAAGCAAGTATTGATTTTATTTATTGCCTGAGCTTTTTTAAACGGAGGCAATCATCTCTGGTACAGCTTCAAATAAATCGGCAACGAGTCCATAATCAGCCACTTGAAAAATAGGTGCCTCAGGATCTTTATTGATCGCAACAATCACTTTTGAATCCTTCATACCGGCAAGATGTTGGATAGCGCCTGAAATGCCTACCGCAATATAAAGATCTGGCGCGACAATTTTCCCCGTTTGCCCGACTTGTAGATCATTCGGCACAAAACCCGCATCAACCGCTGCACGTGAAGCCCCTATTGCCCCACCTAACTTATCAGCAAGTTGTTCTAATATTGCGAAGTTCTCCCCACTCCCCATGCCTCGACCACCTGAAACAATAACTGCAGCACTGCCGAGTTCAGGACGTTCAGACTCTGTTAGCCGTTGAGAAATAAATTCAACTTTTGGGGCAATAATGTTATCTAAAATGAGCAGTGATGCACTCCCATCCATTGCCACAGCATCAAATGCACTTGACCTCACTGTGATCACCTTTTTATTATCATGGCTCTGTACTGTCGCTAGCGCATTACCCGCATAAATAGGTCGAACAAAAGTGTCAGCGGCAATGACTTCAATGGCTTCTGATATTTGAGCCACGCCCAAGAGAGCCGCAACGCGAGGCAGGACATCTTTCCCCACACTTGAGGCCGCGGCTAAAACATGCTCATAATCAACAGCAAGTTCAACCATTAATTCAGATATATTTTCAGCTAAATGACTTGCATATTCAACAGCATCAAGATAGATAACTTGTCTAACACCCGTAAGCTTCTGCGCCTCTTCAGCAACTTGTCGGCATTCATATCCAATCACCAACACATCACACTCACTGCCAATCGCTTGAGCACAAGCAACCACTTTTGCTGTATCTAATTTCAAACTGACGTTATCATGCTCTGCTAATATTAAAATGGCCATTAGATCACCTTCGCTTCATTTTTCAGTTTTTCAATGAGTTCATCAACCGATTTTACAATAATACCACCGCTGCGCTGCGCTGGAGGCACCACTTTCAAAATAGTCTGGTGCTGTTTTAATCTCACCTCTAAAGAATCTGGAGTAATGACCTCTAATGGCTTACGCTTCGCTTTCATAATATTAGGTAGCTTGGCATAACGTGGTTCATTTAGGCGAAGATCGGAAGTGATCACGGCTGGAAGCGATAACTTTAACGTCTGCAACCCACCATCAACTTCACGCGTCACAGTAAGACAGCCCCCATCAAGCACGACTTCTGACGCAAATGTCGCTTGTGGCATATTACCCAGTGCGGCTAACATTTGCCCCGTTTGATTATTATCACCA
Organism: Shewanella surugensis; assembly: GCF_023284005.1. Lineage (GTDB taxonomy): Bacteria > Pseudomonadota > Gammaproteobacteria > Enterobacterales > Shewanellaceae > Shewanella > Shewanella surugensis. Next base: position 43,152 of record NZ_JAKIKS010000013.1, on the reverse strand, counting down.
TCAATCGACTGTTTACCTAATATGACCAACTCTGCCTGCTCTTTTTCTTGAACAGCATGTAATATTTTTGCGATAGAAAGAGCCACTAACTCATCATTAGTCTCTACGTGAATCGCTCTGTCAGCACCTAATGCTAATGCCGTACGTAACTGCTCTTGAACAGCTTTAGTACCAATACTGACCACGACGACCTCTTGAACCTTGCCTGATTCCTTCAATCGAACCGCTTCTTCTACAGCAATTTCACAAAAAGGGTTTATCGCCATCTTTAAATTCGCGGTATCGACTTGGTGGGTGTCAGTGTTAACTCTGACCTTCACATTAGCATCGACGACACGTTTTACTGGTACCAATACTTTCATAAGGCTTCCTTTACGTCTCTTTAATATGGTTTGAATAAATATACCTAAATAAGTTGAATATATAGCTCGCTTAGGTTGGAATAAATGAACGCCACACACCACTAAATGGCTATCAATGTCACACCTCACTTTACTTGCTGTTAACGTTAACGTCAACTCGATTCAAACGATCGTTTTTATTTATGTTTAATTTATATCCACACAACAGCAACAAATTAGTTAAAAAAACATTAAAAAAGCATTTTTTTTATTTAAAAACCAAATAATATTCATTTATTGCAATATTTATTTGATCCATAGCTAAATAGTTTCTATTATTCGTACTTGAATATAAAAACTTTCTACATTGGATTGGATCTTAATAACTATGAGCGAATTTCTAGATATATTAACACATGGACGTCGATTTAAAGCAGCAGTAAAGGAATTGACCTTAGAGCAGCTTCAAGAGCTTGCCGATAAACTTGAGAAAGTCATTGATGAAAAATCTTCTCAAGCTGAAGCAGAAAGTGAAGCGATGGCTGAACGCAATGCTAAAATTGAAGAAATCCGCAAGCAAATGGAAGCTGTTGGATTATCAATCGATGATATTGGCGGCGCAGCAATCAAATCGGCACCGAAAAAACGAGCTCCTCGCCCGGCCAAATATAAAATCAATGTGGACGGTGAAGAAATAACATGGACAGGCCAAGGTCGTATGCCTACTGTTTTTAAAGCGAAACTAGACAATGGTGGCAAGATGGAAGATTTCCTTATTTAAAAAGAAAGCTATTCTCTAAATAAAAAAGCCCAGAATGACTGGGCTTTTTTTATACATAGGATGCTTAATCCATTGAGTAACTAAACTATTCTGAGTCATTTTACTCGGTCCCTCTAGCGTTTATACTTTTAAAAAATCACTTAACATTCTAAAATTATTGGAATTAAAATTAAAGCACTCTCTGATAGATTATCTTTTCCGCGCATTCTATACTGTCTATTTTTGACATTATAAATATAATTTTTATTAATTGAACTCTTCACTAATTAAGGCGTCTATATAATCTTTCAAGTATTTTAATATTGATTAGTCTATTATTCATTCGTATAATAAAATGAGTGATATTACGAATAATACTAATGTAGAGTTAAAGTGTATTAATCTTCACTTAAGAGAGTCCTCCCGTTAACAATATTTGCCTTACTCTACATAACAAGTATAATGAATTAACCAAATATTCTTCATTAATGCACTAAAAGCCCTTCATTAAAAATGCAATATTTCTCATTTATATTATTTATCTACGTTTTAAAATTAAATCAGTTTAATTTGAAAAGAGTTAGTAAAGACACCTTTGAACAACGAAAGATAGAAGATGCCAAAACTTGACCTAATCATTTCATTTTATATTGGCTATTTTCCATATTCCAACGAAATGAGATCTATTTTTTGTAAGCAAACGTAAAATAAAACCCACCTTTTATCAGTCACTCATAGGCTCGACGTAATGAAGCTTACTTATATTGATAACCTAAGCATCATCATAGATTATGCCCTCTCAATGTCCCTTAATAAATGACTCAATAGACAGATAATTTCTTTCTTATGCTCATTTCATACACCTTTTTTAATTTACGGCTTTCTGAAAATCATTTTTAGCGCTAAAATAAAGACATCTTCAAAAAACTCAATTTTTCGTTGAGTTTCAGTTCAATCATACAAGAGACTGTAAGTTCGGATCAGCAAGGCATTTTAGATTATCACTTTTCACTTCAACATTTGACGATAGGCCTATCCACATGAGAATAATAACGTCAATTGCGCTTATTTTGCTTCTTAGCGCTTGTAACAGTAATTACACCTTCAATAGCAACCTCAATAGTGATGCTATTGAAGATTACTTTAAACCTTCTGAGGTCACCGTTTATGAAGCCAATAAGCAACCTTTAGGCAAGTATGAAATAAAGGGCTTAGTCGAAGGGCAAGCATGTCAAACTACAGAAAATGGTGTGCCCGTGACGATTGCAGATGCTAGAACCGAAGCGAGGCGGGCTGCCGCTGATAAAAATGCTAATGGCTTAATGGTTAAAAACTGCGTACTCATAACAGAGCCAACACCAGGTTGTTTCAGCAGTGCATTATGCATAGGTCAAGCCATAAAAACATCGACATAGACAAAATAATAGAGTTTGAAATACCCATGCATTTTACCAATCAAATTGAAGCAGTTGCTTACTGCCGTACACCTTATAAGCAAAAATTTGGGATCCCTCGACAACCAGGCTTAGTTAAATCAGCAAAAGGTTTTGTAGAACTTGCAAAACCTTACAATCAAATTGATGCTGTTCGAGGACTCGAACAATATTCTCATTTATGGCTACTTTTTTGTTTCCATGAGAATTTAGCTCAAGGATGGAAGCCCACGGTTAGGCCTCCTCGTTTAGGTGGAAATGAAAAATTAGGCGTTTTTGCAACGCGTTCGACTTTCAGGCCCAATGGTATTGGACAGTCTGTCGTCAAACTGCATGGGATCCATAATCAATCAGGTAACATTTGTCTTGAAATTTCGGGGATGGATTTACTTGATGGGACGCCCATTATAGATATCAAACCTTATATTCCGTTCTCTGATGCAATAGAAAATGCCATCGGTGGAATAGCACAACAGCCTCCAACAGCGGTTGAGGTGACCTTTTCAACCACGGCGATACAGCAACTCACTCAATATCAAGAATATAAACAATTACGTCATTTAATTGAAGAAGTATTAGCGCAAGATCCTAGACCCGCTTATAAAAAAGCAAAATTGGACCCTAAGTTATATCAAGTCGCTTTATATGATTTAGACATTCTCTGGCAAATCAAAAAAGACAGTATTTTGGTTACAGACATCATCCCCTCTACAATACCCTGTTAATTAGTCATTGGAATGAAATGATGCCGATACCGCCAACACCCAGACTTAACTTTAACCTTAAGACGATCCAAAAACCGGATTATCAAACCCAGCACAAACAGCGTTTATCGTATATGCCTTGGCTCTATTTCTCACTCAAGGACAAACATAAACAGTGGGCACTCCCCTGGCAAGAACATATCCAGTCACACTTAAAAGCCGTTGAAACCATCAAAATAGGCCAACATTGCTTTATTGCTCCACAAGCACATCTCTTTGCTGAACCGGGTCGAGATATCAGTATTGGCGATCGCTGTATGATTGCCGCGGATAGTTTTCTTCATGGTCCTATCACATTAGGCAGTGAAGTCGCCATCAATCATGGTTGCTCTCTCGATGGCGGACGCGCTGGTATACATATTGGCGATCAAACGCGCATTGCCAATCATGTCACTATTTATGCCTTTAACCATGGGATGAGTATGCAGCAAGCCATATACCAACAAAGTGTCAGCTCTAAGGGGATCATTATCGGAAAAGACGTCTGGATTGGCGCACAAGCAGGTATCGTCGATGGGGTTAATATTGGCGATCATAGCATTATTGGTATGGGAGCCATTGTGACCAAAGATGTGCCACCTTATGCGATTATGGCAGGGAACCCCGCGAAAAAAATAGGTGATCGACGAGACAAAGCGCAATAGCGGCTTCTTTCAAGGCTCACCCTTTTGAACTCACCCAAAGAATATTTTATATAATCCCATATTCATTTGGTGACATCAGCAGGCTAAGTGATAAAATGTCGCCTAATTACATTTTAACATGGACATCGGTAATGCGAGTTAGCAAGTACCTACTATCTACACAAAAAGAAATCCCAGCAGATGCTGAAGTCATCAGCCATCAACTTATGTTACGTGCAGGCATGGTCCGCAGAAATGCATCAGGCCTGTATAGCTGGTTACCTACTGGGCTCAAAGTACTGCGTAAAGTCGAAGCCATTGTCCGAGAAGAAATGAATAAAGCGGGCGCTATCGAAATTTCTATGCCGATGGTACAACCCGCCGATCTATGGAATGAAACGGGTCGTTGGGAAAAGTTTGGTCCTGAGCTATTACGTTTTCAAGATCGCCATAATCGCGACTTTGTCTTAGGCCCCACTCATGAAGAAGTCATTACCGATATTGTTCGTAAAGAAGTCAATTCTTACAAGCAATTACCATTAACTTTATATCAAATCCAAACTAAATTCCGTGATGAAGTTCGCCCTCGCTTTGGTGTCATGCGCTCACGTGAATTCTTAATGAAAGATGCTTATTCTTTCCATCTTGATCAAGACAGCATGGATGAGACTTATCAGTCCATGTTTACTGCTTACACCAATATCTTATCGCGTATGGATCTTTCTTTCCGTCCAGTACTCGCCGATACGGGTTCAATTGGTGGTAGCCTATCCCATGAATTTCATGTTCTTGCAAACAGCGGTGAAGATTTAATCGCTTATTCAACAGAAAGTGATTATGCGGCTAATATAGAAAAAGCCCAAGCACCAATGCCGACTGAAGAAAGACAATCACCAACAGCCGCATTAACTGAACTCGATACGCCCAATGCCAAGACTATTGCCGAATTGGTCTCAGAGCACAATATCGCGATTGAAAAAACCGTTAAAACCATTATTGTCAAAGGGGCGAATGAAGCAGAGCCACTTGTCGCCTTACTCATCCGTGGCGATCATGAACTTAACGAAGTTAAAGCTGAAAAATTAGAGGCTGTACTTGCCCCGCTAGCCTTTGCTGAAGAAGCTGAGATCCGGACCACAATCGGTGCTGGGCCCGGTTCTTTAGGTCCTGTTCAGTTGAACATGCCAATTGTTATCGATCACAGTGTCAATATCCTAAGTGATTTTGCCGCCGGTGCAAACAAAGACGATAAACACTTAATTGGGATCAATTGGGAGCGCGATTTACCTCAAGCTCAAACCGCTGACTTACGTAATATTATTGAAGGTGAAGCCAGCCCCTGTGGTCAAGGCAATATTGCCTTATTACGGGGTATTGAAGTCGGTCATATTTTCCAATTAGGCACTCATTATTCAGAGTCTATGCACGCCAACGTACTCGATGAAAATGGAAAATCTAAGCTGTTATTAATGGGCTGTTATGGTGTTGGTGTCAGTCGTATTGTTGCCGCCGCCATTGAACAAAACCATGATGATCGCGGTATTATCTGGCCGGCAGCGATTGCCCCTTTCACTGTTGGTATCTTACCGATGAACATGCATAAGTCACATCGCGTGAAAGATATGGCTGAAAAACTTTACCAAGATCTCAACGAATTGGGTATTGAAGTACTGTTTGATGATCGTAAAGAGCGCCCTGGCGTTATGTTTGCTGATATGGAATTACTCGGAATACCTCATGTGATTGTCATCGGCGATCGCAATATCGATAACGGAGTATTTGAATACAAAAATCGCCGTACAGGCGAAAAACAAGATATTCCCTTTGAGCAAATCCTAGAATTTATTCAATCTGCTTAAACCCTGATGTCAAACAAGCCTTTAACCCATTCGGTTAAAGGCTTTCCTCCCCGATTTTTCTTTTATATCGCCTAATCAAACATTCACTTAAAACGACTATACTCTTACTATCTAAGCTAACTCAAATACCTTATCTATATTAGCTTAGTGATTCACCTCTTTCATTAACTCTCCGATGAGGATTGGACTATGTCAGATAAAACGGCCCTTGTGTTTGGCGGTGGAGGTGCTAGAGCGGCTTATCAAGTAGGTGTATTAAAAGCAATTGTGCAATTTTATCCAAGAAGCCACGGCATTCCTTTTAAAATATTAAGTGGCACCTCTGCAGGCGGAATAAATGCAACCGGCATTGCCTCTTATGCCTCATGCTTTCACTTAGGTGTCCGAAAATTAGAGTGGGTCTGGTCACAGCTTTCCATCGGGCAAGTCTATAGCGCATCCATTCCAGGTGTTTTTGGCCATTTGAGCAAAATGGCATTCAAAGGCATGCAATCTAAAGGCCCTAATCTTAATCCAGCTAGCCTCTTCAATAATGAGCCACTGCGGCATTTACTCAATCAACTGATTGACTTTGAACGCATCGATAGAAATATTGACGGCGGCAGCTTAAACGCTATCAGCTTAGATACTTCATGTTATAACAATTCATTTTCTGAAACATTTTTTCAAGCGAAAACCAGTGTGCAAAATTGGCAACGTGCTCGTCGCTGCGGTATAAGAACGCGGTTAACCTGTGATCATTTACTCGCAAGTGCAGCGATTCCCTTGATCTTTCCTTCTGTTAAAATCAAGCAATCCTATTATGGCGATGGTTCTTTACATCAATTTGCGCCATTAAGCAGCCCTATTCATTTGGGCGCAAACCGTATAATAGCGATAAATTTAGAAAGCCCTCACAAAGATGGACCACAAGACATTACCAATTATCCACAAGTTGAAACCATTGCAGGACATTTACTCGATACTATTTTTTCTGACACCCTCAATAGTGACTTGGAGCGGCTACTCAGAGTCAATCAAACCATCGCAAACATCCCTAAAGCTTATCGCAGTGCCATTCCCCTTAAACATATCGACACGTTAGTGATTAAACCCAGTGAAGACTTAAGTGAAATTGCTGAAAAATATTTTAATACGATCCCCATCGCTTTTAAAATATTAATGAAACTCATGGGGATCACTGGCCAATCTAACTCAAGCATTGTGTCATATCTGTTATTCGATAAAGATTATTGTAATGCACTGATCCGTTTAGGATACGAGGATACCATGTGCCAAATTGATGAAGTTAAACACTTTCTTAATATTAGATAATGTTTATTTTTCTGACCGCCATTTTGGCCCAATGTCGATAAATCTCTTCTCCGGGATGAAAACCATCGCTTGCCATTTTATCCGCGTCTAATGCTTGACCCATATTAATGAACTGACAATCTGACTCCGTGTTTAACCATTTTATGAGCTGATCATTAAACTGCTGACTGCGTAAACCCAATGCCCAAGCAAGTGGTTGTGGCAATGCTGGAAATGCCCCCATAGGAGGTAATAAAGAAAACAACACTTGTTGACTCGACAGTTCTTGCCGACAGAAATCAAGTAAGTCTTGCAGTTGTTTAAGCCAGGTCTCGACATGAATAAAGTCTGTCACATCATTAACGCCTAAAGAAATTAAGACAACATCAAATTGTCCTTTATTCTGTGTTTTCAGCGCTGCGAGTAAGTCTTGTGTTGAATAACCAGACTGGGCCAATAAGCGCCAAGTTAATGTCACTTTATCACTTAACAAGCGTGTTATTTGACCCGTTAATGCCTGAGATTGGTTTGCTACTCCCACTCCCGCCGCTGCAGAGTCGCCTAAAATAAGTAAACTAAGTGCATTTCCACTGCCGCTAACCCCTTCTCTTTCGCCTTTGGGCTCGGGTAATTTAGGGGTCGTTTTACGCACATACCACCCCTCAGCGAACAAAATAGGCGACATCAAACCGAACAGTAAATAGGTTAATACCTTCACTCTATGCTCCTTAATGGCTTTATCCATGCTCAAACCCCGAGAAAGAAAACGGCACCAATACCGGCATATTAGCTTTCATTAACCTCTTAGCTCACTTCTCTACAATCTATCGTTCTCGAGCGACCGAGCCGCAATATAATTATCAACTACTCGCTCTAAGATCGTTAATGGCATAGCCCCATTTTTTAATATCACATCATGAAACTCACGAAGATCGAATTTTTCACCCAGATCTAACTTGGCTTTTTCTCTTAAGGATAGAATTTTCATCATGCCAATTTTATAGGCCGTCGCCTGCCCAGGCATCACAATGTAACGCTCAATTTCTGCAACGACATCCGTTTCCGGCATGCCAGTATTCACTAACATATACTCAATCGCCGCTTCTCGTGTCCAACGTTTATAATGGATCCCAGTGTCGACCACTAGACGTACAGCCCTAAAAAGCTCTGCTTGCAAGCGACCAATATTATCAAAAGGATCCGCTTGATATCCAAGCTCCCACGCCACTTGCTCTGAATACAATGCCCAACCTTCAGCGTAAGCGACAAAAGGCGCCATCTTTCGAATAAAAGGCATACTCTCCAGTTCCATTGCCACCGAAAGCTGAAAATGATGTCCCGGCACACCTTCATGGTAAGCCAATGTTCTCATACTGTACTTTGGCGTGGCTTTAATATCATAAAGATTGGCGAAGAAACGCCCAGGACGACTGCCATCAATGGCTGGTTGCTGATAATATGCACCTGGCGCCGTTTTCTCTTTAAACTCAGGTATACGTACCACTTCTAATAAGGCTTTTGGTTTAACCATAAAGGCTTTACCTATTCCCTGATTAATTTCTGCCAGTATTTTGTCGTAATCTTGTAAAATTTGCGCTCGGCCAGCGTCACTATCTTCATAGTAAAATGCAGGTTCATTGGACAATGCAGCCATGCCTTGAGTGAAACCTTCTGACACATCATAACCTTGAGTCTCTAATATCGACACTATTTCAGTTTGGATCCTTGCAACCTCAGCCAATCCCAATTGATGAATTTCTTCAGCCGTTAAGTCTGTTGTCGTGAAAAATTTTAATGCCTGTTGATAGGCTTTATCCCCATTCGGTAGATGCCAAAAACCAGCATCATCTACAGCCTTACTTTGAAGAATGCTAAAGTAATGAATAAACAAATTGTAAGCAGGGTAAACACTGTCTTGAATATGCACTCTCGCCGTGAGTAGGATCCGCTCTTTATCCTGCAAAGGAAAATCGGTCACGCTATCGATTTTATCAACCAGCTCAGTATAAAGAATATTTTCAGTCACAGGCGTGTCTATAAAAGCATTCATTTCAGTCAACACACGTTCAATCACAAACTTTGGCGGAATAATCCCTTTTTGTTCACGAATTTTAAGCCCTTCAAGATTCTGAGCAAACTTCACTTTGACTTTCTCTAAGCGAGATAAATAATACTCAGCCCCTTCAACATCGTGTATTTGATGAGTAGATGCCATAAAGCTCGGATAGTCATTCTGTACGCCAAACAATTGATTAACAGGATAGTTATGATATCGATATGCTTTACTCGCGATAATAAAGTCGAGTAAATAAAGAGAAATGTCTTTCGATAGCTGCTCGTTTTCATCTAAATAAGCATCATCATAGCTTAATAACGTTGCCTTCAGATCATCCAGTTGTGCCAATAACACATCCATTTCTTCTGGACTATCATTATTGAGCTCGCCATTATGCGCGGTAAACCCCATAGACTCGAGAAAACCTAAAGAGGTTAAGGTCTCTGGACTTTTTAACACTACCTTTAGTAGGCTTCTATCTAAAAAAACTCGAAACATAAAAGGTTTTTGAGCAAACCATTCATGCGTAACAAAAGCCCCTAATAATAAGCTTAAAGCCAATAACGCAAGACTTAAACGCCTCAACATTCTTTTAACCATGTCATTCCCTGTCTCTGATATCCATAATGTTGCAAGGTTAACATTTAATATACAAAAATTAAAATAAATCCCCCTAAACAAGCTTCTTTTACCCTTTCAACAACCACGTTTCTGCACGTTCAATACGTCTCGGTTTGCCTAATAAAATAATAATATCACCTGCTTTACATTCCCAATCAAGCGGAGGGGATTCCACTTCTGCACCTGCGCGTCGTACCGCTCTCAATTCAACTCTCAATTTTTGCCAAGGGATCATTTCTAATGTTTTCCCCACAGCGTAGGCCTCTTGAGGTAATGCCAGAGCATGTAGCCTTTCTAAAGTAAAATCAGTATTGGCCCCAGAAAAAAAGCCATGCAAGTAGCGATAATGATGACGCCTTTCAAATTCAAGACGCTTTAAAATACGACTCAAGGGTACGCCTGACTGATAAAGCACCTGAGAAACTAACATTAAGCTACCTTCTAATGTTTCAGAAATAACTTGGCTTGCGCCTGCCAGTTCTAATTCTTCCATATCAATATCATCGCGAGTGCGTACTAAAATTTTTGCATCTACGCTCAACTGACGACATAACGACAATACATCTTCTAACACTTTTCGACTTCCAAAAGTGATCACGACTAATTTTGCTTCACGAATTTTTGCTTGTTTTAAAATACTGCGCTGGGAACCATCACCAAAATACACTGGCTCACCTGCCGCTCTTGCTTCTGCGACTCGCTTAGGATCTAAGTCTAAAACTAAATAAGGAATAGCTTCGACCTTCATAAAGCGTGCGATAGTCTGACCGACCCGTCCATAACCTAAAATCAGCACCAATTCACCAGAAGCACTTGGCACCACTTTAATCGAATCAACTGTATCAGCCAGAGTTTTAATCCCTTGCAGCCGGCGGGCAATATCCACACTGTTCCTCACTAACCAAGGTGCCAATGCCATTGATAATACCGCGACCATCACTAAAATTGTACTGGTACGGCTATCGATCAATTGATAGCTCACCCCAAGTGACAATATAACAAAACTAAATTCACCCACTTGTGCTAAGGTAATGGCCGTTGACAATGAAATCCTGAATGATTCTTTTGTCCACCTGAGTAAGACAAAAATAATAGCGCTTTTACCAAACATAATAGCGACAAGTAATAGCAGTATTTGCCACCAGTAATTCATTACGATTTGAAAATCGAGTAACATACCAATCGAAATAAAAAATAAGCCCATTAATAAATCTCTAAAGGGACGAATATCAGCTTCCAACTGTCTTTTATACTGGCTTTCTCCTAATAAGATCCCAGCAATAAAAGCGCCCAGCGCCATGGATAACCCCACCCATTGCGTTATCGCCCCCGTCACCAATGAAACCACTAAAGTTGATAACACAAACAGTTCGTTAGAGCGTGCTCTTGCGACCTCATCGAATAACTTAGGTAAGGTCCACTTTCCTACCACAACAAGCGCAACAAATGCCCCTAAGCCCTCGAGTAAACTCATACCAATATCAAACCAAACAAATGTCTGCTGATTTTCGGCAAGTAGAGGAAGCAAAATAAGCAAAGGCACAACCGCAATATCTTGAAAGAGCAACACACTCACCGACAATTCACCATGTCGACGACGTATCCAACCTTGATCGTTCAATAATTTCAACACGATGGCGGTAGACGACAGCGCAATCGCGGCGCCAACAACCAATGACTCAACGGGGTTTAAACCACATAACAAAGAGGCCAACATTGCGAGTCCAACGGTGACAACAAGCTGCGCGGTGCCTAATCCAAATACCTTTCTTCGCATCGCCCATAATCGAGGCAAGGAAAACTCAAGCCCTAAGCTAAACATAAGCAGTACGATGCCCAACTCGGCAACAGAATGAATTTCCTGCTGGCTAAACCAATTAAATCCACTCGGTCCACTGATCACTCCCGTCAACAAATAAGCCAGTATCGCGGGAAGTCCTGCTCGCCTTAACATTGCAATTGAAATAATGGCAATGACAAGCATAAAAAGGATTTGAATTAATAAGCCGTGGTTCATAGAAGGTTAATGCTCCTAGAATAAATATCAATCAAAACGAGTCATACTCAATTTACATTCAATGACTACCAATAAAACAATACGAATTTGGATATATCTACATTATAGGGTAACGAAAACTCAGGCAGAAACATTCAAACTGAGTATAATTCCATTCAAATAAGTAACATACCACAAGCCGGATTTGAGTATATCTACATTATAGGGTAACGGAATCGGGCATAAAGACAAATCGATATCACAACTATCAACTCAATCGTTAAAAATAGGAAAATTTTGATTAAAAAGATGATAAAAAATAAAATTAATCATCACAGCGTTAAACCATTGCGTGATGATTAATAAACTTATTCAAGCGAGCAGGATCACGGGCTAAAAAGGTTAAGATAAAACAGGTTCAAGGGACTCTGAGTTTACAATGATTAGTTGCTGCTGCCCCATCAACTCAAATAAAATATGACACCGTTTATCACCGCTTTTTTCAGAAAAAATGCCTTCTAAATCAACAAAAGGTCCTTGAGTAAACCGCACTTTATCGCCTGCGGTAAACTTATCTTCCAATGTTTCTGTTGCAATCTTTTTATTGTTAATAGCCGCTAATAAGTTAGCTTCCCTTTGACGAATAGCCTTAATAATACTCTCATGGATCGGTGTCATCACCTCTTTGCAACCCACAATACGGACAACCCCTCGGGTTGAATGTATTCGGCTCACACTGGTTTCTAAAGGATCAAAATAAATGAAAACATAACTTGGAAACAAATGCGTTCTTTTTATCGTTGATTCACCTTTCAGTGTCACCTTTTTTGACAACGTAGGCAGATAAGTTTCAATATTCTGCATCGCCAAATTTTGCTGTGCCCTCACCTCACCTCGTGACTTACAATACAAAAGATACCAAGCCTTCATGTTATATTCTTAATTCCTTATTAACAAAATTGATCTCACTACAGCCTCATAGGCGCATCATAGCAAACTCTCAAAAAAAAAATAATCAGTTTGATTGAAAACGCTAGCCATGCACACCAACAGGTCGATTATTGAACAATAATAAAAACTTACCCGTACTCATTTATCTCCTTGCTTTTAATAAAAGCCATTTCATATCGACTTAAGCGAATGTAAAAAAAGTATAAACATTACTAACATGATCACTGTGTGAGAAACAAGTTGTTCAACAAACTCTTTTTGCTCAGATAATCAACAAACACACCGCTACCATTGACTTTAGTCCTATTTAAAGGGTATATATTGTTGGCTTTGTAGCATTAAGCACTATCTTTAGTGCTATTTTACAAACATTTTATAAACATAAAAACAAATATTCAGCTATGCACTCATAATTTCAACAACATAGCATATCTGTCATTAATAGCATTCATGCATATAACAGATTTTTCGTATTGTCAGTCGCGATACTGAAAATCATCAGCTGAAGGTGGGGATCTACATGAGCGGAGTAAAGTCTCAAGGAACAATATTTGGGCATCCAAAAGGCTTGTTCTTATTGTTTACAACAGAATTATGGGAACGGTTTAGTTACTATGCCATGCGCGCTATTTTAGTGCTGTATCTGGTTGATAAAGTACAAGATGAAGGAGGGGGGTTAGGCTGGAATGCAGTCGATGCACTATCCCTATATGGCTATTTTACGGGTCTAGTTTACTTAACACCGTTGATCGGTGGTTGGTTAGCGGACACAGTATTAGGTCAACGTAAAGCCATTTACATAGGTGGCGCCTTTATGGCCATAGGCCAATTTATTCTGGCAGCCCCTCATACTTGGTCTCAAGGACTAGAACTCACAACATTATACGTGGGTCTTGCTGCCATAATTATCGGTAATGGTTTATTTAAACCCAATATTTCAACCATGGTCGGCGATCTCTATGAAGAAGGCGATCATCGCCGTGATGGTGCCTTTACCATTTTTTACATGGGGATCAACTTAGGCGCGGCTTTATCCGGCTTTATTGTTGCTTGGGCTTATACTCACTTTGGTTACACTGTTTCTATTGAAGGAGAAACTGGCTTTATTAATAATTACCAAGCTGGCTTCTTTTTCGCCGGTATTGGTATGATTATTTCGTTAATCATCCAATTTTTGTTTGCGCAAAAACTGCTGGGTAATATAGGTACCATTCCAGCTGCTAAACTTGAGCAACAAAGAGCCAAAGAAAATGGTAATACAAGCAAAGAGCCCTTAACTAAAGTTGAGCGTGATCGCATTAAAGTTATAATGATCATGGGCTTATTTACGATTGTTTTCTGGGCTGGTTTTGAGCAAGCTGGCGGCCTAATGAACCTGTTTACCAATGAGTTTACCGATCGTTTTGTCGGTAGTTTCGAAATCCCCACCACATACTTTCAATCCTTAAATGCAATTTTCATCGTTGTTTTTGCACCTGTCATTGCATCGATTTGGGTACGCTTAGGTAAAAATGAGCCCAACTCGCCCATTAAATTTGCATTAGCACTGATTTTCTTAGGAATAGGCTTCTTATTTATGATTGGTGCCGTCATGCAAATGGGTGGCGATGCCACGGTTAAATCAAGCATGTGGTGGTTAGTCGGCGCTTATTTCTTCCATACCATGGGAGAGCTGTGTTTATCGCCTATTGGCCTGTCAATGGTCACTAAGCTGGCTCCACTACGCATTGTTTCGTTAATGATGGGAGTATGGATGTCATTTATTTTTGTCGCCAATATTCTCGCGGGGATCGTGGGCTCTTTCATCGGCCATGGTGGCCCTAAAGAAGAGCAGCTTGAAAATGCCATGTCAATCTTTGCGGGGATAGGTATTACGGCTGCTATCTCGGCCATTATCCTCTATTTAATGGCTGATAAATTAGTTGACTGGATGCACGGCGCCGAAGGACATCCCGTAGGTGAAGCTGAGCATTTAGCTGAAGAAATGGCAGTGACCGCTGAACATGAAGCCATAAAACCTTAATATTTATCTCTTCCAATAAAAAACGCCTCAACATTGAGGCGTTTTTTCTTCTTTATTGATCAAATATAAACGTTATTTTAATCCCAACTGAATATAGCCCCCTTGCAAAATCGTATCATCAAACATCAAGCCATGAAACTCATCGTTAAGCAAACGCTCTCTATGCTCAGGCGCATGGGTAGCAATACATAAACGTTCATTTCCCTGTAAAAAGCGCTCATGTACACTCGGTTGGCCCCAATTGAGCACCCCAAGCTGTAACGTCTCAGGCAAAGCAATCGGCGTGAGTCCTTCATCGTTGCGTAAATAACACCTTAACGCACTACCAGCCTGTGCAATAGAGGCACGTCTATCAGCCAATGTCACTATGATATACGCCATATCCACATAAATATCTAAGCCAGACTGACTCATACGCTCATTGAGATACACCAACATATCTTGAGGTTTAATCAACGTATCGGATAGCTGATTTCGAAAACGCTTAAGCTTAAAATTCACAAAACTCTTCAGTAACACACTCGCAAAAGCGACTCGATTGTCCTGAGGATGGAATTGAGCCATGTAAATCATGATATGTTTATCATCAACCATTGCTGTATCAATGAAATGCGCGCTGAGCGGTGAATTATTGAAGAGGCTGTATTCAATCAGCCCATGCTGATAACGTACCGGAGAAGGGGGTAGTAATTGTTGCTGTACACTCTTAGCGGCTTGTTTGTCTTGTTCTAATAAATGTAAATGCTGCTGTAGCTCTAAATATGAAAGATCTTCCGCATTGTCGAGCTGAAAGGACACCTCGACATCGGTATTAAGACACTCATGAATCGCATTTTCAATTAAATATAAGTCTGAAATGGGCTTGACTAAATAATCTGAAGCACCATGCCTTAAGGCATCGAGTACATCAGACATCACCGGACTGCCCGACATCACAATAGAGGGCACTTTAGGATAGCCTTTAGAGATGCGCTTTAACATTTCTAAACCACCTAAATTAGGCATGCTCAAATCCGCAATAATCATATCAAAGCGATATTGCTCTAAATAAGAGAGTCCTGCTTCACCATCTTTTGCTTCAAACACTTGAGCACCACGAGCCTCAAGAAAAGAAGTGACTAAATGCCGAAAAACGGGATCGTCTTCAACAAATAAAATCGATAAATTTTTTAGCGTCATAGAGACTCCTCAACACCCATGATAAATTCGATCATTACCATGGGTATTTAGTTACTGCGACGCAAATCATGATTTCCTGAATAAAATATCACTCGTTCCTTGAATGTAAGCAAATGACTCACGAAGACGTTAGAGATATTCAACCCCATGCTCGGGCAATTAATCCAGCTCCTGCATATAATCATCAAGTAACTCATCATCATTGGTTTTTTGTGGTACATCACCATCATAAACCTTGTAATCGACATATTGAAAATAAGCATCTTTCACAAATGTATAAGGGTCGAGTGCATTATCAACCAATCTTTCTTGATCAATAACAGCCGTTCGTTTACTCATCCCTTCAATACCCCACTTTAAGAACTTTTGCCAAATGGTAAACTCTGTCATTGGAAAGTATAGACTATCTACCCAATCAAATGCGATTTCTCGAGTAATATAGGGACCAAGAAAAGGCGCCATGAAATAAGGTCCATCTGGCACGCCATAGTAGCCCATAACTTCACTCAAAGAATCTTGCTTCCTTGGCATTCCCATTTGCTCTGCGACATCAAAAATACCAAAAATGCCTAAAGTAGAATTCACTGTAAAGCGACCCGCCGCATTCGCTGCCCACATCCATTTCCCCTGTAGGGTATTATTCACTACACTACTGGGCTCATCTAAATTAAGGACTATGTTATAAACACTTGTTCTTACAGGACGAGGTACATAATCTTGATATCCATGGACAATGGGACGATAAATATACCGATCTAAATAAAGATAATTAAAATCCCACATGACTCGGTTAAAACCTTCAATGGGATCACGTGGATCATCATAGGTTACCGTCACTTCTTTGCTATCATCTGCTGTCGACTCTGCCGCCAACAATGAAGGGGAGAATGCAGTTAGAGAAACCCCCACAGTCAGTGCAATCCATTTAAACGTCATATTTTTCTCTTATAAAAACCATTTAATAAAGTTATACCCAGTACTCGGAACTGCTGTTCTTTCGTGGTTAAATTATGTCCGGAATAATCACCAAAAATCAACAGCACCTAATGTTATCATTCTCAGCTCTGCCGATACTGAAAAAACGATGACATTTCCTGAGTAAAGCTAAGCTACTCTCATTAATAAAATGAACGGTTCATCCCCACCAAAGAGTAACAAATAAAATAAGATGTGATCCTCGTTAGTGACTTCATTATCTAGATAAGTGAGCCAATGAAATCCATCTCAACACAAATCATATCTAAAGGTATTCTACCCCATCCCCTCAACAATATTACTAATAAATAGCAATGAGACCTTAATCCTCACAACAGTCTCTTTCTCCTCAACAGCGGCCTCAACCGTTTACCCACTGACCATGTATTCAGCTTGCTCAGGGACATCACCTCTGGCAATAACATAAAAGTGATACATCCAAGTCGCGATCACTTGCTCACTGACCCATCTTTATACCCAAGCCTGATAAACGTGCTGGATGATACTGACTTGGATATAGCTGGCATACATGTCAAAACCAGCAATGGTGACTTACACTAGATCCTATTAATACTAAGATCTCCATTGTATTTAATCATCCAAATTTACATAGCATTAAGTCATTACTCAATGGTCTCATCACTCCAACAATGCCAATTTTTCATGGTATTAATACAAACAAAACTGACATTAATATTCATCAACCTTCCCACTTAAGCCACTTTTTACATACGCTGCTATTAAGAATAAAACCCCATCAAAATGGTACCCACTGTTCGCCGAATTAATCACCTTTATGTGTATACTAGGAGGGGATATTTTCTAAGTAATAGAGGATTAATGTCATCAAAACATGATAGAGGATACTAAGCCTACATCCTTTTATATAAAAAGCAGAAAATAAAAGATAAGCGCATCAAGATACTTAACAACTAATACCGCCAAATTTATGCTTTACCGTGTAACCTCAGTAAGAGTTCCGCTTCTGCTTTGGGTAGCTCGCACTCTTGAATAAGTTCTTCAACATCAGCACCTAAACCGACCATTTTCATTGCTCTAGAATATAATTTAGCTTGAGGATCTTGCAAATGAGTCTCATCGATTTTAGCATCTTGTTTTTGTAATTTATTTTCAAACGCCAGTACCCGGCGACCCACACCAATGGTGCCGCTGCGTAACTCTTGAAGCTCCCGCTTAAAGCTGACCTGCTGCTCATGGCAGTCTTTAAGTCTTTCCGTTAATTCATCCATATTTAAGCTCAGTTGATTTATTCTATGCTGTAAATATAAAACTAAGCCCAAACAGGCGACAACAAAAACCAATGCGGCAACAATTAATACTTCATCTGTCACTCTGCGTTCCTCAACGATACGATAACCTAAGACACCTTAACGAGATAGCCCTATAACTGCAAGTGTCGAATGTCATTGAAATAAAAGAAAAATATTGCGATGACATATCCATAAGCGACTAGGAAATAGAGGTTTCTACAAACATTGAAACCAACATCCTCCAGCCGCATATTCTCATTTCACTGGGTTCCGAAAAAGACATCGGGATAACTCATCATTAAAGCTGAGAAAGCTCCACCCACTCTTCATCTGTTAATAATTTATCCAAATCAATTAAAATCAATAATTCATTATCACGGTTACTGACGCCTTGAATAAACTTAGCACTGTCTTCAGTCCCTACAGTAGGAGTATTATCAATTTCAGAGCGACGTAAATAAACCACTTCGGCCACACTATCAACCAAAATGCCCATAACTTGCTTTTCGACTTCGATGATCACAATACGTGTTGAATCACTCACTTCTGATTCAACCAAACCAAAACGACAACGAGTGTCAATCACAGTAACTACATTCCCCCTAAGGTTAATGATCCCTAACACATAATGCGGCGCGCCTGGTACAGGTGCAATTTCAGAATAACGTAGCACCTCTTGCACTTGCATAACATTAATACCATAAGTTTCATCATCTAACTTAAAGGTTACCCATTGTAGTACCGCATCTTCTTTATCTGCTGCCATAGCAACACTTTTTGAATTATTCATCATTACCTCAATTGCTTTCCTGACAGCTTACACCTTGATTTAACATATCAACAAACATTTTCACATCTAAAATTCCACACATCTGTTCTCTTACGACACCCGCTAGCCAAGGTCTTTTACCCTGACTCTTACACCATTGTATTTGTGATTTTTTTAATTGGCTCGTTTTCACAATTCGATTAAATGCCAGCCCCCATTGGCTTTGGCCTAACAAAGCAATGTATTTGTATTCGATTGTTTGCGCTAGCGCTTCATATTTTTCTGGCATCACCCAAGCACAGGTATCCACCACATTAATTTGTGAACCTCTGTGTTCCTGCATGCCTAAATACCAAAGCGGACGACCCACAATCGAGTTGACTCGCTTGATGTTAATAATGCCCCCCAAATCTAATAAAGGGACAGCCAAGATTAACCCAGCAAGATCAAAAAACAAGACTTGAAATTCATCATCGAGTTGTTCGAATAAAACATGAACACTTTGCGCTGCCTTACTTATTATAGCTTGATGATGAAGCTCTTTATTTCGAGTTTCGACAGCCTGTCCATGAATAGCTGTAGCTTGATTGTCATAGAGCGCTTCAGCCTGCTTGTCATAAAGAGTATCGGCATCTGAGTACTTTTCTTTAGCTGAGGCGCTATTTATCATCAACGCCATCGACCCGGAACCTTCCCCTTTTCCACTGTCAGAAACACGACGCTTATTCACTAATACAGGTGTGAGTTCAGGTGAGCGTTCCATTGAGAGTACAGGAGACAGTAGCGCCGATAATGCTTGTTTATTTAAACGAGCATTATCATCACTCACCTGAGTTTCCCTCTCTCCTACCCACCAGCCAGAGACTTTCTTCTTAGACACTGAATGCGCCTGTACCGATGGTTTGTACTCCGTTCCATCTTTTAATAGGGTTGAAAAAAAATCAAGGATGGCATCATCGTTCAAGTTTGACATGGATCTTCTCCTGCGACAGCATGAAGCTTAATAATCTGTCATAAGCCCTTGATCCACGACTTCGATAAGCAAATTGAGAAATCGGTAGGTGAGCCAAACTCGCTTGTTTAAACTTTACATCCACAGGGATCACATTCGGCCAAATTTGCTCACGGTAATCCATCATCAATTGTTTAAGCACTTTTGCAGCCCCGTGGCTCTTTTTGTCATACAGCGTTGGGATAACTGAAAAATGGTATTTCATTTTCTTTGAACGGCCCATTAACAACAGGGTTTTCACCATACGATCTAAGCCTTTTAACGCTAAATATTCCGTTTGTACTGGCACAATAACATGTTCACTGGCCGCTAATGCATTCACCATTAATACCCCAAGTACAGGGGGGCAATCAATGAGTACCACATCATAACGATGCTCTATTAACGATAATATTCTTTTTAAAATCATCCCCATGCCATCGTGGCGCCCTAAATTTCTATCGACGGTAGCTAAGGCCATGGTGGCCGGTAATAGTTCGATTTGCGGTACATTAGTCGGGACAATTTGCATTAATACTTTTTCAAGCGTTAACGAATGATGATCGAGAAATAATGAATATAACGATCCTGGCAGCTCATCTTGATCCATGCCAAGATAATAACCTAAAGAAGCATGAGGATCGGTATCAACAACCAATACCTTTTTCCCCCGTCTCGCTAACGCTCCTGCTAAGCTCGCTACGGTAGTTGTTTTCCCTACGCCGCCTTTTTGATTTGCAATCGTCCAGATCTTCATTGGATTATTCCCCTTCAGCACTCACTGATTAACAGCCTGTATTTTCAGCGAGTGGTGATCCTTATCCCGCCATGTGGTAATGCAATGATTTTCACTCCTTCTTCAGACTCCGCTATCACTCTCGAGCTTTGTATAGCAGGCTTGATCGTGTGATGAGTCATCGCAGATTTATTCATTACAGCTTTGTTCATTACAGTCACATTAATCCCCAGCTTTTCTATCATCGATTCTTTAGAAGCAATAGGCACTGAAGTAATACTCGTACTATCCTCAAGCTGCAGTGCTTGTTCTACTTGGGCTTGACTGACCATAGCTTCAACATACTCAGGATGCGCATTCATCCAATGCGCGATAACCGATGCTTGCTCTTTAGGCACACTTAATAAAATTTGACTCTGCTGCAAATCATGCACTTGTTTATTCAATCTATTATTTTTCTGCCAAGTGTCAAAATACAAGCCACCAAAAGTCACTGATGTCACCAGTAATAAAAAGGAGAGTAAATAACCCACTGAGCTCATGATGATTAATATAACCTTAAAGTCATTAACCGCATTTTTTCAATTCATTACCTCATGCCTGTTTCACATAAAATCGCATCGGCGATATCTTCCAGCGCCAATATTTTTGTGGCAAGCCCTGCTTTCACAACCGCTTGTGGCATGCCATAAACGACACAACTCGCTTCATTTTGCGCCCAAATGGTTGCCCCGGTATTTTTCAACATACGCGCTCCTTCTCGCCCATCGGCCCCCATTCCGGTCAGTACCACCGCGAGGGTTTTATCCGCTATCACTTTAGATGCAGAGGCAAAACTGATATCCACACTCGGCTTATAGTTCAACTCTTGTTTACCCACAAGGATCTTTATTCGGCCAAATCTTCCGCCTCTCTCTAGCATCATTTGCATACCACCTGGGGCTAAATAAGCACAACCCGCACGTAATAACTCTTCATTTTCAGCCTGTTTAACACTAATCTTGCACAAGTTATTTAATCGGCTAGCAAAAGCAGGGGTAAAAGCCGCTGGCATATGCTGAATAAGCAAAATAGGATAAGGATAATGAGCCGGAAACTGCGTTAATACTTTCTGCAATGCCACAGGCCCACCCGTAGAAGTGCCAATAATCACCAGTTTATACTGTTTACCACTGGCACACGTCACTCGGCCCACATTCGAGGCTAATGGTAACTCTTTGCTGATTTCAGCCGTTCGCATCGAAGACGCCGGCTGTTTGTTATCTTCTGAAGCCAGTAAGGGCTTTGTTCGTATTGGTGTATTATCTCGCGTTAAGGTGCGAGCCAAATGAGCGGGACTCAGACCCAATAATCGACGCCTACCTAAAAGTTTAATCTTTTGCTGTAATAACGTAATGGCAATGTCTTTATTGGTCGCGATATCTTCAAAACGTTTGGGTAAAAAATCCAACGCTCCTGCTTCTAATGCATCTAACGTTGCACTCGCCCCTGCATGGGTAAGTGATGAAAACATTAAAATGGGCGTCGGTGTTGCCTGCATAATGGCTTTTACAGCGCTGATCCCATCCATGATTGGCATTTCAATATCCATGGTGATCACTTGCGGCCGCAGACTGACAGCCATTTCCACCGCTTCCCTACCATTAACTGCCGTGCCTATCACCTCAAGAGCAACATCTTGATTAATCATCTCACTCACTCGACGACGAAAGAAGCTTGAATCATCAACAACCAGTACTTTTATACCCATTCATTTCCCTACACAACAACCTAATACTGAAAACAACATTATGGAGCAACATAATATACCCAATATTACCCAAACCCGTTGAACATTCAGGATCCAACGGCTTAAGTATATCGACTATCTTACATAATGTTTCAACAGTCCTGGCACATCCAAAATAAGCGCAATACCACCATCAGAGGTAATGGTAGCGCCAGCCATGCCCGCAGTACCATGTAATAAGGCGCCGAGAGGCTTAATCACCACTTCTTCTTGTCCAATTAATGAATCCACAACAAAGCCAATTTGTTGAGTGCCTAATTGCACAACCACCACGTGACCATGTCGATTTTTATTCTGTCCAATCTTACTAGGCTGGCGGCTTAACCAATGCTCTAAATAAAACAGCGGTACCGCTTTATTGCGAACGATCACCGTCAGTTGGCCATTAACCATATTCGTTTTATTGAGATCTAAATTAAAAATCTCATTCACACTCGATAATGGTAAAGCAAACACTTGTGTCGCCACTTCAACCATCAAGGTCGGCATAATGGCTAACGTTAACGGCACCTTAATATCTAACCGCGTTCCCTGACCTTTAAAGGAGTCAATATGGATCGTGCCGTTTAGCTGAGCAATACGCGTTTTCACCACATCCATTCCTACACCACGACCTGAAATATCAGAGATCTCAACTTTCGTTGAAAAACCGGGTGCAAAAATCAAATTATACGCATCTTGATCTGACATTCTTGATGCCGTATCAATATCGATAACCCCACGACCTACCGCTATTTTTTTCAGTTTTTTAGGATCCATCCCTGCACCATCATCTTCTATCTTCAATAGAATATGATCGCCTTCTTGGCTAGCCGATAAGGTGATCTTTCCGGTTCGCATTTTGCCATTGGCTTCACGCTCATCCGGCATTTCAATACCATGATCCACAGAGTTGCGCACCAAGTGCACTAATGGATCGGCTAAGGCCTCAACCAAATTTTTATCTAAATCGGTTTCTTCGCCGATCATGACTAATTCAATATCTTTATTCAGACTGCGTGCTAAATCTCGCACGACTCGAGGGAAGCGGCCAAAGACTTTCTTAATCGGCTGCATACGCGTCTTCATCACCGCACCTTGAAGATCAGCCGTAACAAGATCTAAATTTGCCAGCGCCTTAGACATAACCTCATCATCGCGCGCCACCCCTAAACTCAGCAGGCGATTTCTCACCAGCACTAACTCGCCCACCATATTCATGATCTGATCTAGACGAGCCGTATCCACCCGCACAGTGGTTTCAGTTTTACTTGAGCTTATTTTAACGGCTTTTTTGGGTAAAGGGCTACGAGACTCTGTGGCCTGATGACGCTTTTCTTTACTCGCTAAGACAGAGGAGTTCAAGCCACTGTCGACGTGTGCTGTGAACGCCACTTCACCTTTGGGACCCTTTCCCGAGCCATGTAATTCATCCAATAAATTTTCAAATTCATCATCCGTAATATCATCAGATGTCACAGGGGCTGCTGAGACAACTGACGCCGCGGTTAATGGCCCATTCAAGGGGCCATTCAAGGAGCCATTACCCTGTAACTCATCGAGTAACGCTTCAAATTCGTCATCGGTAATATCATCAGATGCCACTGGGGCTGCTGAGACAACTAACGTCGTGGGATCCGGCCCACTAAAGGGTCCAGTCCCCTGTAACTCATCGAGTAACGCTTCAAACTCATCATCGGTAATATCATTATTTGATGACAGACTGTCAGCAGCATCCTGACAGGCTTCCTGCATTAATTCTGCTTCAATGATGCCCGCTGGAGTGACATCTTGAGCCGCTAAAACCGTTGACTGAGATGATGGACCATGCCCATCACCGTGTAATGCATCTAATAACGCCTCAAATTCCACTTGATTGATATCATCGATGCTACCACTACGCACACCACATTGAATGGACGTATTCGCAAGCGTTAATGAAGGGCTTGATAATGCAGTCATATTATCATCAACACAGAGACTGTTTTCTGGCTGGATTAACCTTGATGATGTCACCTTTTGAGGCTCTGCAGCACTAAGCTGCTTTAGCAGAGAAAGTAAATGCGCATCGGCTGGCTCTTGCTCTTGACCCGCTTGGGTTTGCGCAAACATGGCATTGATAGTATCAATGGCCTGCAAAATGATATCCATTAATTCAGCGGACACTTGCCTCTGCCCAGTACGCAATAAATCAAAGGTATTTTCAGCTTCATGACACACGTCGACCATAGGGCCTAAGCTCAAAAAGCCTGCTCCGCCTTTAACGGTATGAAAACCTCTGAAAATGGCATTGAGTAAATCGGTATCGTCAGGGTTATTTTCAAGCGCAACCAACTGCTCTTGTAACAATTCGATAATTTCGCCTGCCTCGATTAAAAAATCTTGCAGTATCTCTTCATCAACATCAAAAGACATCCTTTCGACCTCTCCCTTAGAAACCTAAACCAAACATGACATTGTTTGTATCTTTATCAACGCACAAGAACATCCCAATGAGACACGCCCACTTTCCGTTGTACGGTCTGTGTTATTAGGATGCTCAACATGAGCCGTTACTGATTAAAAACCTAAACTGGATAACAGATCATCCACTTCATCTTGTCCTGTCACCACATCTTGGCGACGTTCAGCATTAATAATCGGACCTTCCGCTTCGACATTCTTATTGTCATTCCCTTGATAACCCACCATCGGAGTATCACAAAAAACCGTTAATAATGACACCAAACTGGATTCAACTTCTTTAACCAGTTCAATCACACGGCGGATCATTTGTCCGGTCAAATCTTGAAAATCTTGGGCTAACAAAATCTCATTTAATAATAACTTTAAGCGTTGAGAGTCCATCTCGCTGCCATCGATAAAGCCTTGGATCTCATGGCACAAGGATTTAAAATCTCGCAGTTCGATTTCACGGCACATGAGCTTATCCCAAGACGGCCGAATAGACTGAATATTGCGGCTCAAAGTGTCCGCTAGAGGCAAGCACCCCTCAACTGCATCCATGGTTTTATTAGCCGCTTGCTCTGTCATATCAATGACATAATTCAAACGTTCTTTCGCGTCAGGAATGTCTGTGTTAGCCAATTCAATTAAGCGCTCATCAACTTGAAAATCCACAATCGCATCGTGTAATTGACGCGTTAATCGACCCACTTCATCAAAAAGGTCTTTTTGTAGCGGGCTAGCAATCAGTTTTATCAACTCATCAGCGCTCGCTTGATCCCCTGCTGAAAGGTATTCCACCAACTGTTCAGCTTGCTCTAAACAAATAAGTGGTGAGGTTTGTGCTTCCATAGGCACCTGCTTAAGCTAATCGTTCGAAAATTTTGTCTAGCTTTTCTTTTAGCGTTGCCGCCGTAAAAGGCTTAACAACATATCCATTGACACCCGCTTGAGCCGCCGCAATAATTTGCTCACGTTTAGCTTCTGCGGTAACCATTAACACGGGAAGATGTTTTAAACTCTCATCGACACGAATGGCCTTCAATAAATCAATACCTTGCATTCCCGGCATGTTCCAGTCGGTAACAACAAAGTCAAAATCGCCTTTCTGTAACATCGGTAGCGCTGTTGAACCGTCATCAGCTTCTTGGGTGTTATTAAACCCTAAGTCTCTTAACAAGTTCTTAATGATACGTCTCATTGTTGAAAAGTCATCAACAACCAGAATCTTCATATTCTTGTCCAAGGTATCCTCCGCGGATTTATTTTTTACTTATTAAAGTTATTATGTGTGTGTCCAGTGCTTAAGCTTGCCTTTTAATCTGAGCATCGCTTGACTGTGTATCTGGCTCACTCTCGATTCGCTCACATCCAGAATGACACCAATTTCTTTCAAATTTAACGCTTCGTCATAATATAATGACAGTACTAAGGCGTCTCTTTCGGGTAATTGTTTAATCCCCTCGACTAAAGCACTATTAAACGCCACTTTAGCAAGCGACTCAAAGGTATCATCATCTTGAAAATCATCTCTATTGAGGACATCAATTGTAACACCTAAGTCTTCAATCCCCACAACCTTACCGACAGCAATATCATTCAAAATACGGTGATATTCGACTAATGACAGCTCAAGACGCTCTGCAATTTCCTGATCTCTGGCATCTCGACCTAACTCTTGCTCCAATTCATCGATAACGTGTGCCACACGACGTTGATTTCGATGCACTGATCGGGGTACCCAATCACCTCGACGAATTTCATCCAACATAGAACCGCGAATACGAATACCCGCAAAGGTCTCGAACTTCGCGCCTTTACTGCCATCGAAATTTGCAGAAGCCTCAAGTAGCCCCATCATGCCCGCTTGCAATAAATCATCCAATTGCACTGATGCAGGTAAACGCGCCAATAGATGATGAGCAATTTTTTTAACCAACGGGGCATACTCTTCTACGATAGTGCTTCTATTATCAAAACGAGTATACGCTGCGGCTTTATTCACTTTCATCATCCTTATAAATAGGGCGTTGCACGAGCCGCTCGACAAAAAACTCGAGATGCCCGCCTGGTTGTTGTGGAATAGGCCAAGTGATCATTTTATTCGCCAAAGCATGATACGCAATAGATGCTGGCGACTTAGGAAAAGCTTCCACAATCAATTTTTGCTTACGAACGGACTTCCTTAAGTTTTCATCAAAGGGTACCGTCGCCACTAACTCTAATGCCACATCCAAAAAGCGATCAGTCACCTTACTTAATTTGGCAAACAATTCCATGCCTTCGCGTAAACTACGCACCATATTGGCGACAATTTTAAAACGAAAAACCCCGTGCTCTCTGCTTAAAATCTTAATGATCGCATAAGCATCGGTAATCGACGTCGGCTCATCGCACACCACAATAACGACATCTTGAGACGCTCTGGAAAAACTCAGTACCATATCGGAAATACCGGCAGCCGTATCGACAATTAATATGTCAAATTGAGTGCGCATTTCACTAAAAGCACGAATTAAACCCGCATGCTGAGCAGGACTCAGTTCCACCATAGATTGCGTGCCGGAAGTCGCAGGAATAATGCCGACCCCTTTTGGTCCGCGTAAAATAATGTCATCTAATTCAGCCTCACCCGATAACACATGAGATAAATTCAAATCAGAACGTAAACCTAACATCACATCGACATTGGCCAATCCCAGATCCGCATCTAATACCAATACCCGTTTGCCTTTTTCAGCTAACGCCACTGCGGTATTAATCGAGACACTGGTTTTACCGACGCCACCTTTACCGCCTGAAACAGCGATCACTTTCACTTTTTCACTCGTTTGTTGATTCATCATACGTAAACCGCTTGCTTGATCCGGACTCATGGCTTCACTCAACTGCATAGATCAGATCATCTGATCCTTGACTATTTTGTATGGGTTCTACAGCATCTAATACCGACAAAGCACTATTGGCTAAATCTAAAGTATCAGCAACCTGCATATCTTCGGGGACTCTCTGGCCATCTGTCACATAACTTAATGGCAACCCGCTTTCTATTAGCACACTTAATGCGGGTGCTAATGATGTCGATTCATCGAGCTTGGTTAACACCACACCCGATAAGGCGATTCGCGCAAATTGCGCCACCGCCTCTTCTAATACTTTTCTTTGTCCAGTGGCCGCCATGACTAAATAATTTCGAATAGGTAGTCGACTATTGGCGGTCAAATTATCCAATTGCTGAAATAAACGTAAATCTCTTTGCCCCATTCCAGCAGTATCAATTAAGATCAACTTTCGATTTCTAAATTGGTATAACACTTGTTCTAATTCATTAATATCATGAACTTGCCTCACAGGGCAGCCCATAATTTTGCCATAAGTGGCTAATTGTTCAAACGCACCGATACGATAATGATCGGTAGTAATTAATCCCACATGCTCGCTACCATGATAAGACGCATAACGAGCAGCGAGCTTGGCTATAGTGGTGGTTTTCCCCACCCCAGTGGGTCCCACAAAGGCCACGACACCACCTTGCCTCACTATATCATCACCTTGATTATCAAGTAAATTAGCTAAGCTTTGTGGTAAGGTTTTCACTAACTCTGCTGGCGAATATTGTTCACTCAAACCAGAGAGCTTCTTGGCCACTAAAGGTGAAAACTCAGCCTGCAACAGTTTATTTTCAAACATGGCACCCACGGGATCGGTGCGCTGTTTCTTATCACTCATTAAACTGCTGACTTGATCGGTCAATAAACTTCTAATCGATACCAATTCTCGCTTTAATGCTGCCAGTTCTTCATCTTGATGAGCGCTTTTGTTCCTGACCGATTGTGCTGAGGCCTTAGGTGTAAATTCTGCTTTTTGATGTTGATAAGCACCGTTTTGTTCCTGAAGACTCTTGGCCCACTCCGGCATAGAACTGTTATCGGCCTGAGTAGACGTTTTCTGAAGCTCCGTTTTCTGAAGATCAATTTGCTGAGGCACGCGATTTTGTTGTCGCTCCAATAATGCCTGCAAAGAATCTGCCACCGCCCCTTTTTGTGGTTGGCCTTCTCTTCTGAGTGGTGTCATCGTTTGGCTGTTAATTTGTTCTTGCTTCGCTTTTATCAAGGCTAACTGAGCCGCTTTTTCTTTCAAATTTAAGCCCGACACTTTTTCCCATTCAGCAGCCGCTGCCACTTTGTGCACTTGGGCTTGCAGCGGCGCGGCTTGAGCACGGCGCTCTTGCTGGCCAAGAGACACTTTCTCTTCAGCCAATGAAGATAATCCTTGAAAATAACCTTTCTTGCGTGTCTTGACTGGAACCGTATGTTCCCCTGTACTGTCTGTTAAACTCGGTGTACTGGCTTTTGTTGTTTTAGACTCGTCATAATCAACCGCAGCCACAATTTCAATGCCACCAGTGACTTTTTTATTCGACATAATCACCGCATCAAGACCTAAGGTTTCTTTAACCTGAGCTAATGCTGAACGCATATCCTTTGCTAAAAACCGTTTAATCTTCAAAGATCACACCTCTACTTGCCCACAGCCGATACTATTCTGATCTGCTTTTCATCAGGCACTTCTTGATACGAAATCACCCGTAAACTCGGGATGGTATATTTAACAAAACGTGATAACGTCGAACGTAACATGCCTGAAGTGAGTAAAATCGCTGGTTGTCCCACCATTTCTTGTTTTTGAGCAGCATCCACTAATGACTTTTGCATACGCTCAGCCAGACTCGGTTCAATATTCGGTCCATCACCGCCGCCAGCTTGCATTGACTGATGCAACATTTGTTCCAACTCTGGTGCCAATGTTATGACGGGTATTTCTAGCTCAGGGCCACTGATCTCTTGAATAATCATGCGTTTTAACGCTATCCTAACCGCTGCCGTTAGCACTTCGGTGTCTCCGCTTTTAGGGCCATATTCCAATAGCGTTTGTACTATGGTCTTCATGTCACGAATAGAGACCCCTTCGTTCAACAAGTTCTGCATCACTTTCACTACACTGCCTAACGGCATCACATCCGGAATAAAACCATCCACTAATTTAGGTGAAGCCTCATAAAGCATGTCCATTAATTGCTGCACTTCTTCATAACCCAATAACTTTGCAGCATTATTACTCAAGAGTTGACTTAAATGGGTGGCCACCACCGTCGCCGAATCGACAACGGTATAGCCTAAGGTTTGCGCGTGCTCTCGCGTATTCGGCGTGATCCATACCGCCTCCAAATCAAAAGCCGGATCACGGGTTTCAATCCCCTCCAGCTTACCGAACACTTGACCGGGATTGATCGCCAATTCACAATCGTGCCTGATCTCCGCTTCCCCTGACACGACGCCCATTAATGAAATCCGATAGCTATTAGGTGATAAGTCCAAATTATCGCGAATATGCACCGCAGGAATAAGAAAACCGAATTCTTGAGATAATTTTTTACGCACCCCTTTAATACGATTGAGCAACTCGCCGCCTTGGCCTTTATCCACCAAAGGGATCAAACGATAACCCACCTCCAGCCCAATAGTATCAACGTGTTGCACATCATCCCAACTAAGTTCTTTGGGCTCATTACTGACTTTCTCGGTACTACCAGACTGGGCTAAGGCCAATGACGCCTCTTTGACCGCTTGCTTTTTACGCTGCATAAAATAAGCCCCCGTAAAAATACATAAGCTCAAACTAATAAACACAAAATGTGGCATGCCAGGCACAATGCCCATAATGAACATCACCCCTGCGGCAATAATCAAAGACTTAGGATTATCAAACATCTGGCTTATCACCATCTGTCCCATATCACCCGACTCATTTTGGCGGGTCACCATTAACGCCGCCGCAATAGACAGCAATAGCCCCGGAATTTGCGCCACTAAACCATCACCAATCGTCAACAAGATATAAATCTCAACCGCCGACGAAACATCGAGCCCATGCTGAGCCATGCCAATCACAAATCCGCCTAAGATATTAATCACTAAAATTAAAATCCCAGCAATGGCATCGCCTTTCACAAATTTAGATGCCCCATCCATCGCACCATAAAAGTCAGCTTCTTTAGTCACTTCTGCGCGGCGAAGGCGGGCTTGTTCTTGATTTAGGGTACCTGCATTTAAGTCCGCGTCGATGGCCATTTGCTTACCTGGCATAGCATCGAGGGTAAAGCGTGCACTCACTTCAGCGATCCTGCCAGCCCCTTTAGTCACCACCGCAAAATTAATAATGATTAAAATCAAAAACACCACTAAACCCACGGCATAATTACCGCCAATGACAACAGAGCCAAAGGCTTCAATCACTTTACCCGCGGCATCACCACCATTATGCCCTTCGAGTAACACCACCCGAGTCGAAGCCACATTTAACGCTAGGCGTAATAAGGTCGCCACCAATAATACCGTTGGAAAGGCGGCAAAATCTAATGGACGATCGGAGTAGATGGCCACCAGCAACACCATTAAAGCGAGGCCGATATTAAAGGAAAATAAAATATCCAATAAAAAAGGCGGCATGGGTAACACTATCATTGCCAGCGCAGCCAAGACCAATAAAGGTGTGCCTATGCCTTTAAAATGTATTGGCTTTAGCTGTTTTAATTGCCCAAAACTGGCTTTCACACCCATGGTTACTGCGTCCAAACTTTGACATATCATTGCAAAGTGCAAATTTCAAGCCAAGTTCGCGGCGCTTTCATATTGATTTAATAGGTTTTGTTAAGTAAAAATAATTGACATTGAGTGGATTTAGCGGTTTAATCTTAGCCATTTGTTAATTAATGTAAAGCAACACGTTGAGCAATAATTAACAATCAGTAAACATAAGCCGTAAGATTAACAAGCTGTAAAACGGATTAATACAGAAG
Organism: Shewanella surugensis; assembly: GCF_023284005.1. Classification (GTDB taxonomy): domain Bacteria; phylum Pseudomonadota; class Gammaproteobacteria; order Enterobacterales; family Shewanellaceae; genus Shewanella; species Shewanella surugensis. The sequence goes on along the minus strand of NZ_JAKIKS010000013.1, from coordinate 11,439 downwards.
CAGAGAATAAGCAGACAGAGTAGAGTGAGGCTTAAATCTGCTAATAGATAGTCTGACTCGAACAAGTCAGCCTAAAGAAAGATCACTGATAAGTCGCTCTAACACATAAACCCGAGTTGCTCATAGCAAGTTTGCAGCTCAACGATTGCCAAAAAATCACAGATAATCAACTTTTAATAAGGAAATACACTATGCCAATGGATATGCCAATCACAACCGATAACGCCCTCCAATTGATTGATAATCAAATAAGCGTTGCCATTCACAAACAAGTGTCAATCGCTCAGTTCGATACGACAACCATTTCTACTTCGAATATTGTAAAGGTGGTTGAAGAGTCGTTTCACTTAGCTGATGATAAGGAACCGATGATAGCTCTTTATCCTTTTATGGGCCCTAAACCTAAACCACAGGCTCCAATAATAATCGATTAATTATATTACGATAAGTTAGGATCTGGTATGGAAACCCTCCTTATTATCTTAGTGGTGCTCTTAGGTACTTGCTCAACGACTCTAGGATTATTTTATTATTCTAAGAGCAAGCCGGTTTTGTGGTTGATCACCTTTGCAATCACCGCCTATGTTGCCTTAACGGGGATTATTTCAATCTTTTTCCCGTATACGTCTTGGATAGCACATTTCACTTTTTCTGTTATCCCTATGCTATGTTTGTTTCACTGTCGGCATTACCCGAATTGGTTATATTTTTTATCCATACCTATTGGCGCTAAAATCATTGATGTTCTTTGGCTGAGTGATTATTTACTCACTCAAGTCCCCAGTTGGGTATTTTACGTCACTTATATTGGCTTTGAATTATTGATCATCACATTAATTTTTTATCGTGGAACTATTGCTAAGACATTAGGACTCAATGTGCATTATCGACGGATCCCCCAAGAATACTTACTTATGGGGGTTTTTAGCCTCAGTATCATCATTAACCTTATTACATTAATGGAAGATTTAATTCGTAATCATCATATTTTAGGTGATGTCTTTGTGCCTTATCAGCCGATGTTTTTCTATGACGCGTATTTATTTTTACGCTTCCCGCTTAATGTTGCTGAGTCGATATTATTTGTGATGCTGGCCTATTTTGCAGTGCGCGCCGATAGGTCAGAGCCGATAAAACCTGTGATTGTTTAACCCCATACTATGATGGAGATCTAATAATAAAGTGTGAAATATCAATGGAAAATGGCAAACAAACAGTAGTGAAAAAACGAGTAAATAGAGCAGTCAAATTTCAGTCATTAGGCTAACTAAAAAAGTATAAACGACTCAGTACACGGCTGTACTGAGTCCATTCACACTGACAAGCTACGGTGAACTAATCAAGAAAGCGAGCGGGTCAAAGGACAAGTTTTTAAAATAAAGGAATAAGCGCGTGACCGAAATGGATAGCCTATGTGAGTGTTTTTATTTAACCCAAGCCCAGCTTGGACAGATCATGAAGATGAGTGAAATCCAGTTAGCCCAGTGGCAAACAGGTGAAAAAAATCCCAATATCATAAAGATATGCAGGCTATTCTTTTTTTTAATTCGCCATTATACACGCTATTTTCATCATGATCTCATTGCCAAGGAATATCGCCGCGATAAAGTCCCCACTGTCGCCTCAACAAAGGCCGTCTGTCATTCAACAATTCAGACTACTATCAACAGTCATGCTAACAACAATGACAATCAGGGCATAACGGGCCAATCAACACCAGAACAGCCACCGGAGTAGCCATCAGATTAAACCCCTTCAGCTGCTTGTGGATAATAAAAATCGGTACACTTCGCTGTCTTTTGTGGAAGAATACGGCAAGAGAAGTAGCGGCCGTTGAAAAACAACCAAAAAGCATACTATACAAAGTATCACATAACAGCATTAACGAAACAGCGCGTCAACATCCTCACGATGCTGAGTCATCAGCTGTTGCCATTCCATTTTAAACCAAGGCGTTAGCCGCTCTGGCGAGGCGATCATCAAGCGGTTAACCTCCTCCATACTCATAAACTCAATATCTGCCACCTCAGCGGGATCCACTTTGATGTTCTGCTCAATTTTACCAATATAAACAGAGCACATTTCATGCTCAGCGCCCACATCTAAATAAGGCTCATGATATTCAAATTGATATAAATAAGTCAGCTGACTGGTAACGCCCATTTCTTCTTTAAGACGGCGGTTAACCGCCTCTTGAAATGGCTCTCCTTTTCGAGGATGACTACATACACTGTTAGACCAATATAAAGGCCATAAAGGCTTTAGCGCACTGCGTTGCTGCACCAATAATTGCCTCTCATTGTTAAACACAAACAATGAAAATGCCCGATGCAGTATGCCTAAACCTTGATGACAACGTAATTTGCTTTCATAGCCTGTAATAACATCATTGTTATCGACCGTCACGAGCAGATCATTTAATGATGTATCACTCTGATTTAGCCTTTCATTAACCCACTTATTCAACCGCTCCCCCTTACCCTAAACTCAGGCATAACTGCTAGGAAATAAATTATTTTGGCTCACTACTCTCAAAATGTATACATCACTTGATTGCTCTAGAGTATATGGCCTAAGTTTACACCTTTTAACAGAGAAGAGTAAAAATCACGGCCTTTTTAGTCAAGATTTAAGCTAACACACGCCATGATCCACTCACAGAACTGGAAGCACCTTTCCCATATCGACATCAACAAACTTGATAAGGGAAACGTGACGGGAAATAAATCGTTACTTACTGGGTAATATTCTTACCGCATAATCGGCGGTTAAAATAGATACCACTTCATCGGCGATATTCTTTAACTCAATATTGAGCTTAAAATCATAACGCCCAAATTCTCGCATTGACTGATTCATTTTAAGCGCATCTGCGGTTGAAAAAACCGCCTCAGCAAAAAGATCGGTCATTGCAGGTTTTTTAAAGTCTATGGTCACACTTCTCACTAAAGGGGTGTAGTGTTTTTCTGCTCTGGTTTCAAAAATCACGATCCCACCCAATGACTCCGCCGTTGCAAATTGAAATGCAGCATGAAAGCTATCAAAATGATTAGCCGTCTTTTCGGTTAATGGCACATGTACTCGATAGCGTCCTTGCGGCTCACAGCAATACTTTAACCCCATATAGTCATAAATATTCTGCTCTAATGACTGCCAACCTAAACCCTTTTGTTTACTCTTTGTCACAGCGTTCCCTTATCCCTAATAGGTTATCAATCTTCCTATTGTTCCTGATAAGCCACGAAAAAGCGAATGTCGACACATTCGCTTTTTCTTCTAGCGCCTCAAATCATGATGACTTAGGCGGCCACACCTACAGCATCACTTCTTGGTGATTTTACTCACCACAAAAAGTAAAATCACCGCACCGACGATGGCTGTCACTGTTGAGCCTATAAAGCCTGTCGCGTTCAGTCCTATTAAACTAAACACAAAGCCACCCAATATAGCACCCACTATGCCCACACCAATATTACCTAACATGCCAAAACCACTGCCTTTCATTATGTTGCCCGCTGCCCACCCCGCAATGGCTCCAATCACTAAAAATATAATCACACTCATCATCTTCTCCTTATAAAAATGCAGCTAATTTGACACTGCGTTGCGCATATCAAATTCGAACTATAAAAAAATTATAGGGCAAATCAACCTTTTTCGTCGCTCAGCCTTTTTTAGGCTCTAGGGGTCAATAGTCTAAAAATAGCGCTATCAATAAAAATAAAGCACCATATAGCATAAAATGATTCAATAACTGACTTTATACTTAATTTGAATAAAGTCATTAGGAAATGCACAGGCAGACGCCTTTTCAAGTTGAATCATATGATTTATTTTCCCAAAAAGAGGGATCCCTTCACCCAAAAGTATCGGCGCCTTGGTAATAATCATCTCATCGATGAGTTTCAAATTAAGAAAAGCGGTGATCGTTGTGCCCCCATCAATATAAGCGTGTTTAATGCCTTCTGACGTCAATTGCTTCACTAATTGCTGAATATCCCCCGCATACATTTCAACTTTACCATGAAGATTATCGGGAGGGGTTTGAATAGAATGACTCAATACCACAATACGAATATTTCCATAGGGCCACTGCTCAGGGGGAATATTCATATTCGAAATCACTTCCATACACTTTCGCCCCATGATCATGCAATCCACAGAACGAATAAAGCGGTTAAACCCCATATCCTGATCATCTCCCATGTCGGCCTTTAAATCACCAACAGCATGGAGCCAATCGACACTGTCATCCATTTTTGCAATATAACCATCCACACTGGTCGCTATGTACACTGAACATTTCATATTCTTCTTCCTAACCACGCTTCATTTTACGATCATCGATTTTAAACATGTCTTGTAAGCCCTTATCCTTCATCGCTTGCTGAATATGACAGCGTATATCATCGACATCATCAAGCAGCAAGCAATCCGCCAAGATCTGCTGTGCCCATTGCACCTCAATATTGCGAATAAGCCATTTTATACGCGGCAGCTTTGCGGCACTCATACTCAATCGCTGTATGCCCATCCCCATCAATAAAACGACAGCGATGGGATCGGAGGCCATTTCACCACATAGACTTAATGGCAATTGATACTGTTTAGCCAATTGCACCGTACGATACACTTCATGAATAACGGCGGGATGCACATGATCATAACGATCGGCAACATGTGGGTTATTACGATCAAGAGCTAACAAGTACTGACTTAAATCGTTTGATCCAATAGAAATAAAATCCAATCTATTGGCCCATAAAGGAATTTGTGAAACGGCAGCGGGTACCTCAATCATGATCCCAACCTTAGGCCAATGCATGCTTAACCCATCGGCTTGAAGCTGTGTGTAAGCATCTTTTAACACGATTGAAAATTGGGTCAATTCATGACTCGAGGTCACCATAGGCAATAGAATATGTAGGCTTTTCATACCGCTAGAGGCACGTAGCATAGCCCGTACTTGGGTCATTAATAATTGAATATTATCCAGTGTAAACCGTATACCTCGCCACCCTAAAGCAGGATTATCTTCATGTCGAATAGGAAAATAAGGTAACTGTTTATCGCCTCCGATATCTAAGGTTCGCATGTAAACGGGTTTACCTTCATACGCCTCAAATACTCGACGGTAAACGCGTACCTGCTCGTCCTCACTCGGAAAGCTGTCTCCCACCATAAAGGGGATTTCGGTGCGATATAAGCCAACGCCCTGTGCGCCGCTTTTTACCCCAGGGGTGATATCGGCCAATAAGCCCGTATTGGTCAATAGTTCAACTTCATAATGATCTAACGTTATCGCCGCTAATGTTTTTAGACTGTGCAGCTTTATGGTCACTTTTTGTTCTTGACGGATCAGCCTCTTATAAGCTTTTTTTAACAAGGCGCTGGGTTGTAAAATAACTTGTGCTTCATTGCCATCCACAATCATAAAATCATGCATGTCCACATTTTTGATTTGCCCTATTCCCATAACAGCGGGTATGCCCATGGCATTGGCCAATATTGAGGTATGGGATAAACTCGACCCTTCAAAGCAAATAATACCCGCTAAGAACTCACTGGGGATACTGGCAATGTCACTCACACTCACTTGAGCGCCAATTAATATCACTGGGCTCTTATGTTCAACGGAAGCATGTTTACCGCCGCCCTTCCAGATATGAATTAATTTATTACCCAGATGGATAATATCTTCGGCACGCGCATTGAGATAGGGATCCGCCATTTTTTTAAAATGATTAGCAAAAAAGTAAATACCGTGTTTTATCGCACTGGGCAATGCAAAGCCATCATAAATATATTCTTCAATCTTTTCACTTAAAACGACATCGCTTAAGAGCAGGTGATAGGCATCAAAAATAGAACAAATGCTAGGACTCATATTGTCCCCTAGGCTTTTTTGCTCGTTGATTAAATCATCTTGTACCTGCGATAATAATTTTTGCCACTCTTGTACACTTTCTTGTGGCTTATCATTATGGACATCCACCACTTCTGACAATTGCGTTAAGCCACACAGCAACGCTTTACCTAAGGCAATACCTTCAACACTTTTAATCCCTTTATAGCGGATGTTCTGTTTAACACCAATATCATGACTCTTCGGAATATTCACCATGATAAAGGCCAGTTGCGCTGCTAAGGTTAATAAAAAGGCTTCTTCTTGCTCACTTAACACCTGCGCTTTTTTATTTTGTACTACCAAGACGCCAACAACCTCACCGTGATGCACTAAAGGCACACCACAGAAGCTGTTAAATTGCTCTTCTTTAGTGCCCTGCACATAAAAATACGCACTCTGAGCACTCGCAATCGCTAAATTAAGTCCATGACGTTCCTTGGCCACGAGACCAACCAAGCCCTTGCCAGCAGGAATACAAATGGGTTGATTGACTTGCAAACCATGACTGATCAGCAATTCCATTTCATGTTTGGTATTCACCCTATATAAACTGCACACATCCCGATTGACCGCCGCACTCACACTATCGACAATAAAGCGTATTTGCTGCTGCGGTGTATCAATAAATGATACCGCTTGCAAAATGTGCGTTAATTCTAACATCGGGTCTTTCATTACCTTTAGATTCCTTATTTCAAGTGCTAATGGTCACAAATCTCACTGTATACCGAAAATGACGCTAATAAAATGATACCCTGATCGTCGGGATCACTCTCCGCCATCGCAGCCATTAACGATAACACTCAGTAATAAGCAACAATAATGAACACTTTTTCGTTATTTTTAACTCTATTTCTTTAAAAGTCATACATCTTGTTTTATGCTTGACTCACTATGCATTATGTTAAAAAAGTGATGAGTCGATGTATGATTGCGATTAATCTCTTCTGCTAACAAAATAGTGACCCACATAATGCCACTAAAATAATAATTACCGTATAAAAACAAATCACAGAGTGTATTCATGTCTTTAAAAACTGCCATCTCTCCACTCACCACCATTTTGACCATAGTGTGTGGTATTGCCTTCTTTTCATCAAGCGTACAAGCATCACCTTTCCAAACTATTAGCGATGATTTTAAACAGCAATTTCACCAAAGTTTAAAAGAGAGCAAGGTTCCCGGTGGGGCCTTTGTGATTGTCGAAGACGATCACATTCTCAAGCTCAGCACCTATGGCAAACGACATAAAAACAGTTCACTCGATATTAATGCCGATACGGTCTTTCGTCTCGCTTCGGTGTCTAAAACTTTCGCAGGTACATTAACCAGTCAGTTAGTGCACGAGCATAAACTCAACTGGCAACAACCGATCACCCAATATTTGCCTGAATTTAGCCTCGCAAACCCAAAACAAAGCCAGCAGATCACGCTGGCACACATTATCGGTCAAAGTACTGGGCTCATGCCCAACAGCTATGACAATATGATCGACGCCAACGTTAAATTAGACAAAATTGTGCCCAAGTTCGCTAAGCTCAACCCGATATGTTCACCGGGGAAATGCTATGGTTACCAAAATGTCGCCTTCTCATTTATTCAACCGGCCATCGAGCAGCAAACGGGCCAAGAATACGCCCGTTTACTCGAGCAGCGTATCTTTACGCCTTTAAATATGCACTCCGCCTCTGTGGGATTTGAGGCCTTTAGTCAAGAGATCAATCGCGCCGAACCCCACATCAAAACCCGCTCAGGCTTTAAACAAGTCACTGTTAACCCCAATTATTATCAATTGGCTCCCGCTGCGGGCGTCAACGCCAGCATTACCGATATGGCTCAATGGCTTATGGCCAATCTTGGCACCCGCCCTAATGTGATAAGCCCTGATGTACTTCAAGATATTACCACGCCAGGGGTGCGTACGAGCAAAGAGCTAAAGCGCCGTGAATGGAAACACTATCTCGATGATGCTCACTATGGTAAAGGCTGGCGAGTCTATGAATTTGAAGGTAATCCACTGATTTATCATGCTGGATGGGTCGCGGGCTATGTGGCAGAAATCGCCTACTCACCCGAACTCAAGCTCGGTATGGTCATGTTAATGAACGCCGAGTCACGGGTCATCTCTAAGCTAGGATCCCATTTTTGGCACGCCGTCTTTAAGCAAGGCGCAAAACAAATATCAGTACAAACGTCCCAACAAGCCAAGCTCAGCAATACAAAAGCATCAAAATAACACAAGCTAAATGCCAACAATCAGTGCGATACAATTAAAACGATCCATGACATTGATTAACCACGTGATAAGTATTTGATAAGTAACGGCGTAATGCCATATAACCACCTTTTTACTCGCCAGCTAGCGTTACTGACTTTTTTGCCAGATTTGATAGGTATAGTTGATGTTAGACTCAAAACCTTGTTCAAAAACCAAGGTGAATGTATCCGGGATCATGGGGAAAAAGATATCACCATCGGGTTCAATATCCATTATGGAAATATGCAGCGTATCCACTTGCGTAATCAAGCTCGCATATAATTCACCTCCATCCGCGACAATAACATGGTTTGTCATTGTATCTAATTGTGCTAACGCATCCTCAATTGAAGAGAAAACGAAGACATTTTCATCTGTTGAAGTAAAGTCTGATCGAGTCACTACCGCATATTGTCGATTTGGAAGCGCTCCCATTGACTCAAAGGTCTTGCGTCCTACAAGAAGCCATTGATTATAGGTCATGGCCTTAAATAGCAGTTGTTCGCCTTTAGCCCTCCATGGAATGTCAGGACCATTACCGATAATACCCTGCTTTGATTTCGCCGCCATGAGTGATAACTTCATGGTTTATTTCCCCTGCATCATTATTATCATTTTATATTCAACAGCATAGATAGTTTCACAGATTCAAGCAATAAGAGAGTTCAATTCAATGATTAAGCCTGTCCTAAGATTGCTTTTACTTTTCACTCGTTTTCATTGATTTTCAATGTGAGCGGCTTTTGACTCGGTTTCGATTACGCCCTGCCAATAACCGACGTTGACCCACCGATTAAATTTAAAACCCACTTCTTTAAAATGTGCCACCGGCTCCATTCCTAACTTTTCATGCAAAAGTCGTTACCGTCTCTGAGATATAGTCATTATAAACCTCGATGGTCGCCTGTACGTCTTCATCACTTACCGCTCTTATCACAGTGAATCCTTATCCTTAAGTCCCATCTTTAAGTTCGATCGCTAAGTTCAATCGTTATACCCAATAGTTAAGCCCTAGCAATGAGCTTCCCACTCAGCAACATGATTTAACTACGGTTCTTCAGGTGTCTTTTCCTCATAAAAGCTTATTTGATTATGCACCCCATTAGGAATGACCTCCCAACTCGCTTTAGAACCCACATACAGATGCCGACTGATGACTATATCGGGATCGCCATTCAGGCAGCCTAAAGTCACGCCATGAATGACCCCATTAAAAGTCCCACACAATGTGGAACCGCATTGACAACAAAACTGCAAACCGAAGCCTTGTTTACTCGCATAGGATGTTAATAGGTGTTGACCCGAAAGCCAGCTAAATGTTTGAGGTTCAACAAGTGCATAAGCGGAAGCTTGCGCGCTAAATGCTTTACGGCAGCGAGAACAATGACAAGATCTCGCATCACGAAGCTGACCGTCCACTTGGTATCGAACCTCTCCACAAAAACATTCACCCGTTATCACCATTTTATCCTTCAATCGTTGTCCTCCCACTCAGTGTTTGTCAAAATCACCAACCCACTTCCGCGCGCCCACTTTAATCAGGCCACGATACATTATTATCATTCCCCATAAAGGTAACACCCATATTTTAAGTAATTAAAGGACAACCTAACATGATAAGCCTGTCCTAAGTTAGGCAAGATTAATATTATAAAAGTCAATTGCCTCAACCAAGTCACCTACAGCTTTAGCACAACTAACTCAATAAAAAGGTGGATAACATAGGCTAAAACGACTCACTTTCCTAAAGTATCCTCAACCCTCAAAGTGGTGACATTGGCTAAATATTAACAGGGCTATTTTTAATCTTTATCGCTAAGTTAACGAGGGTTTTTGCGGTGTTCGATAGGGATTTAAACTGAGTACTAAACCCGCGTGAGGTACCATCATTCTTATGTTTGTGCGACGTGAGGTCGTATGAAACGCTGTTCACCGCTTATGAGTGAACCATCTGTATCACCAGATGACCCTATGACTCTGAATAAAGAAGCGAGTCTGACAATGTAACAAAGTCCATTGGACGGGAAAAGAATCGTGAGAGGACGTTCCTCCTGACAACCACGAGTCGGGTAAGTGCTAGGGAGTCAGTATGATGAACATAAGTGAATCCATATAAGATGCGTAATTAATGAAACAGCGGAAGTGGTTAATACGCTGTGGCCAAAATGGCAATGAGAGTAGGAAAGACATTGAACATTATTCTTTCGTGATCACAACGCTCTCCGCATTATAGTGGGCATCTAACCTGACATTGCGCGACATACGGAACACGGTAAGCCTGTATCGCTCCCTACGGGAAAGCACTCTGTGAAGAGAGCCGATGGCGATGCAGGTAAAGGAGGCTGGAGAAAGCCAAAGCTACATTGTAATGATGTAGATACAGACACATGTCTGGCACGAAAGTGAGCCCACTTCCAGCTGGTCTCTCGTTGCAAGATAATTTGAAGAACTTTATTTAAGGAGGAACGCAAATGATGATTTCAAATGAAATTAGTGCCCCTTCTGACGGTGCTAAATGGCAATCCATTAACTGGAAAGCGATTGAAAAACAGGTGTTAAAGCTTCAAATGCGTATTGCAAAGGCAACTAGAGAAGGTAAACGCGGCAGAGCTAAAGCATTGCAGTGGATACTGACTCACTCGCTAGCAGCAAAATACCTTGCTGTTAAGCGAGTATCGCAAAACAAAGGCAGTAAAACGCCTGGAATAGACGGCATCATCTGGAACAGCGATGCACGTCGTATGAAAGCGGTTAACCAACTGAGAAGAAAGGCTTATCAAGCTAAACCTCTCAAGCGTATCTATATTCCCAAGAAAAACGGCAAATCCAGAGCATTAGGCATCCCATGCATGATTGACAGAGCGCAGCAAGCACTCCATCTTTTAGCGTTAGAGCCTATATCTGAAACACTTGCTGACCCAAACAGTTATGGTTTTCGACCTAGCCGAAGCACGGCAGATGCCATTGCCCAATGTTTCATTTGCTTGAGTCAAAAGAGAGCTGCTCAATGGGTTCTTGAGGGAGACATCAAAGCCTGTTTCGATACGATTAGCCATCAATGGCTCATCGATAACATTCAATTAGACAAAAGAATGATGAAACAATGGCTTGAGTGTGGCTTTATGGATAAAGGACTGTTCTACAAAACCAATGAAGGTACGCTTCAAGGTGGGATTATTTCTCCCACACTGATGCTATTGACGCTCGCGGGGGTAGAACAACTGATTAAATCCACCGCGCTTAAAAAGGGTTATAGAGTCAACTTTATAGGGTA
>NZ_JAKIKS010000012.1 GCF_023284005.1 Shewanella surugensis | reverse complement strand
GTCAATCACAGTAAAAGTCAAAGGTAACATGTAATCGGGTAACCGCTCGCTTAACTGGCTTCGAATATCGTCAACATCTAACTTATCTTGCTCAAAGACATCCACTTCATCATCAGTCGTCGCACAGGTTAAATAAGCCGCCAAATATTTACCCTGCGAGTCGACTCGCGGGCGATCAATCACCACCGCTTGTTGAATGCCCTCAAGACTTACCAGCGCCGCTTCTATTTCGCCCAGTTCGATGCGATGACCGCGGATTTTAACTTGACTGTCATTACGACCTAAATAGGCTAAATTTCCATCCGATAAATACCTGACTAAATCGCCGGTTTTATACAGGCAAGTATCACCATTAGTGATCTCTTTTTTACTGGCAAAGGGGTTATCGATGAAGCGCTCAATGGTTAACTCGGGGCGATTTAGATAACCACGGGCCAGACCTGCTCCGCTTATATACAACTCACCCTGCGTGCCGATGGGGACCAAATACTGCCTTGTATCCAAAACATACACTTGAGTGTTATCAATCACCCGCCCGAGAGGAGGAGAGACGACAGCATTTTGCAGCTGGCATTCATAAAAAGTCGCATCGATAGCCGCCTCAGTAGGGCCATACATATGGTATAGCCTTGTCGAACGGGCACTCACTTGATAAAAACAATCGACTTGGGCAGCCGTTAATGCCTCACCACCACAAAAAACTCGACGAACTGAAACTGGTAATACTTTGCCCGAAGCGGCTAATGACTGGCTGAATACTCCCAACATAGAGGGAACGAAATCAAGCGCCGTCACTCCGTGTTGAGAGATTAATGAATATAATGCCTCCGGTTGAGTATGGCTACTCGGCGGAGCGATGACTAAGCGGGCGCCAACTTGACTTGGCCCTAATAATTCCCATAGTGACACATCAAAAATATAAGGGGTTTTTTGTAACACCACATCAGATGAATCCAATAAAGCGTGTGATTGCATCCAATGCAAACGATTAGCAATACCGGCATGCTCAATCATCACCCCTTTAGGCTGACCGGTGGTACCCGATGTGTAAATCACATAGGCTAAGTCAGAGGATTGATTGATGGGTAGTGGATTATCATTAGATTGTGATGCTATCGTCGTTTCATTGTCAGCACTGTTATTATTGACACTGTTCTCATCTACAGGAAGGACAGTACAATCCAGCTCACCGGCACTGAGCCATTCGCTCAACTTTACCTCATAATGTGCTTGAGTAATGATAAAGGATGCGGCCGTGTCTTGCAGCATAAAGAGAGTACGCGCCTGCGGATATTCAGGTGCTATCGGCACATAAGCGGAGCCCGCCTTGAGCACCGCGAGAATACTAATCACCATCTCTAGACTGCGATCCAAGTACAGTGCAATTAAGGTATCGGGCTTCAATGACACTTGATATTTAGTTTGATACTGACTGCGAATATGGTGAGCGAACTGATTCGCGCTTTGATTCAATTCATCATAAGTCAGTGTCTTTTCTTCGAAGACTAAAGCGATATTATCTGGTGTTTTTGCGACTTGCTCTTCGAACAACTGCTGCAGTGTTTTATCCTTTGGATAATCAATCTCAGTTTGATTCCACTCATGCAGCAAGGTATGCCTATCTTCAGGAGAGATCAAAGCTAAGTGCTGTATATTCTGAGTCGGATCAAGTAAAAATGCCTCCATCAATTGAATAAAAGTCTCGGCTATTTTTTTGACTTCCGTTTCATTGAAATAGGCGCAACCATAATCAATTCGAAGTATTAGCTCAGACGTCTCCATAAAATCAATTAATCTGATTTCTAAAGGAGCATGTTCATCTCTAGCGCTTAAATACTTCAGTTCAAATTTAAGATCTTCTACATGAGGGTCATAGATAAGAGTAATATCTGAAAGTAGATCCCTGTTTAAGCGCGATAAATGACTCTGCGGGAATTGGCCATGTTTTACACCCGCTTTAAATGTCTTATCCGCTTCAGCACAGAGTTCAATAAAAGAAAACACTTGAAATGTTTTCAATTCAATGGGGATAACATTAGAATGCATCCCCACCACTCTCATGCCTTGATGGCCTTTACGGCCATGCACAGGTACATTCACTATAATATTTTTACTGTTTAACGTATTTGAAAAATATAAGGCAGACACGCCCATTAATAGCGACAATAAACTTATTTTGCGCATCGCACAGCAATCACGTAAATTACAACTTAATGTAGAAGATAATCCTTTTTCGTAAACATCATTCCCTTGTCTATGATAGTGTTTATCTAACTGAGTTGCCTCTTTACTTTGAATGAAACCACTCCAATACCGTTTATCCCGATGATATCTTTTTGATACTATATATTCTCTCGATTTTTCGATAGTCGGTTGATACTGAGGGATTTCAACCAGCCAACCTAAATCCGCCCTTTTGAGTAAGGCATCATACGTACGATGAAGATATTCAATCAAACGACAAACACCCGTTCCATCATTAATAATGTGATGAAAACGATAAAATAAATAATATTTTTTATCTGATAACTTGATTAAGGCAATTTGATACTTTTGACCACGATGAGCATCAAATACATTGGTAAATTGGGCTTGCATCCATTGCTTTGCCTCACTATGGGAAGAGTCTTTGCTTGAAAAGTCAATTGATTCAATATATCCCTCCACTGTCCCTTTGGGTAATACTCTCTGTAATGGCGCTCCTCCCTCTTGCTGAACAAGATCTAATCTTAATGCATCGACTTTATCAATTAACAGCTGCCAAGCATGCTTTAATACAGTAAAGTCATATTTAACCTCAATAATAGAATAACAACCAATATTATACATTGAACTATCAGGTGAAATTAGTTGATCAAAGTAGACATTTTCTTGTGCAAAATGAAGAGGTAATAGAAGAGGTGAACGATCAGCTTTTGATATTTTAGACATAGATACAGCACCTTTTTGTACTGATAAACCTAAAGCTAAACTCACTATATAAGATTTTAATCAAATAGTTGTGTAGATGTTTATCCGTAAACAACATTCACTTTAATATTGAAATCTATCTCCAATACTAAAGTAGGTTTAATATAATCATAGTCTATTCATCTCATTTTATGTAAATGGTCTATTCCCTGATTATTACAACCTAAGCAAATGATAAGCGATTAAAAAGAATAAGACTTATCATCTGATAATATGGATGAGCTAACATTCATCGCACATTTAACTTCCTCTAATATACGACTAAAGTGTCAATTGATGCCCTCTTGGCGACTCTCTATAATGACCCACCGCTAAACATAGTCGATGAACATCCCCAATAGACACTCACCTCTGTCGCTGCGGACTATTGGGATCGTAAAAGGGATTTTTCACACCGTTATTTATCATTATTTTGGAGTATTTTCTTGCAACAGCAATTCGCAAACCCAGCCCCACTTGGACTCATGGGATTTGGCATGACCACCGTTTTACTTAACATCCATAATGCGGGGTTTTTCCCCATTAGTGCCATGATCTTAGCCATGGGATTATGTTACGGTGGCTTAGCACAAATTATTGCGGGGATAATGGAATATCGCCGCAATAACACCTTCGCAATGACGGCTTTTTTATCTTATGGCCTATTTTGGTGGAGCTTAGTCTTACTACTCATCTTGCCAACACTCGGTGTCGCCGACGCCACACCCGCCGCTTACATGGGCTGCTATTTATTGATGTGGGGAATATTCACCCTCTTTATGACCTTAGGCACATTGAAATATAGCCGCGTCAAACAAGCCATTTTTTCCGGTTTGACTGTATTATTTTTCTTATTGGCCGCCCGAGATTTTTCAGGAAATACACTCCTCGGCATCATCGCCGCTTACGAAGGTATACTCGTCGGCTCATTAGCGATGTATTTAGCCATGGCACAAGTACTGGAAGAGCAGTTTGGCCGACCCATTTTACCCATTGGCGAAGGGCATTTAAAAACAGCTTAACCTAAAATAAATTGAAATAAAAATGACAGCACAAGACTTTTCTTTGCTGCTGTCATTATTCGCGATGACATTAGTCCAAACTCATGACAGTTTGATTAACTGAGAGAATTAATTCAGCCTACTCAAGCAACGAATTCATTCACAATAAGTCTAGTAGGTGAAAAATGCTTCACTTCATAATCATTACAGCTGTCACTTGTGCATATACATTGCGAGTTCGTGACATCACCCTCTCTATATCACTCACTGTGACATAATGAGCATCCCGCTTAATACAGCCACTCGCCCCACAACAGCTGAAAAATCACAGGTTTTACAACTGCTAACAATATTACCCGCGGTTTGCTGTTCGTTAAAGCTCTCATTATCTCCAGCAAAAGTATCGTCAATATCCATAAAATAGCTTCATTTGAAAAAACATCAAATATTGATTAAAGATTTCAACAGCGAGATCCTGCTAGACAAGAAAAATTAAGCGATCATAGGAAAATAAACATAAAAAAGAGGAATAGCAGGCACAAAAAAGCCCATAATTAAATGGGCTTTTTTGTTATATCAAATTTTACCATTATCTATGATAATCGATAAAATCAATGGTACGGGAAGAGAGACTTGAACTCTCACACCTTGCGGCACCAGAACCTAAATCTGGCGTGTCTACCAATTCCACCACTCCCGCATTGATCTTATTTACCATTTTAATGATAAATTAAAGACTATACAAATAATCTTTAAATATGGCTGGGATACCAGGATTCGAACCTGGGGATGCCGAGATCAAAACCCGGTGCCTTACCGCTTGGCGATATCCCAATAAAGCGTTTACATTAACATAAGCAACAAAATATATAGCAATACATTAATCTTTTAAATAAATGGTACGGGAAGAGAGACTTGAACTCTCACACCTTACGGCACCAGAACCTAAATCTGGCGTGTCTACCAATTCCACCACTCCCGCACAAACTCTGTTTTGTATCTAGAGAGATAATCTTATTTTACATCCATTCTTTAGCTAAACAGGAAAGAATAATTGATAGCCATAATAGTCGTAACTTGATATTCAAGTTTTCGCTATTGTAGCCTTTTACATCCATTCTGCTCTAAAAGGAAAGAAAAGATGGTAGCAATGGCGGGACTTGAACCTGCGACCCCAGCATTATGAGTGCTGTGCTCTAACCAGCTGAGCTACATTGCCAAAGATGGCTGGGATACCAGGATTCGAACCTGGGGATGCCGAGATCAAAACCCGGTGCCTTACCGCTTGGCGATATCCCAAAATCTTCTAAAGCGTTTAAAGTAAAGGAATGGCTGGGATACCAGGATTCGAACCTGGGGATGCCGAGATCAAAACCCGGTGCCTTACCGCTTGGCGATATCCCAATTTATACTTCCTACTTCAAACATCACTACCGGCCTAAGCCCATAATGTTTAAATCAAATGGTACGGGAAGAGAGACTTGAACTCTCACACCTTACGGCACCAGAACCTAAATCTGGCGTGTCTACCAATTCCACCACTCCCGCACAAACTCTGTTTTATATCTAGAGAGATAAACTTGCTTTACATCCATTCTTGACCTAAACAGGAAAGAATAAATGATAGCCATAATAGTTGAGACTTGATATTCAAGTTTTCGCTATTGTAGCCTTTTACATCCATTCTGCCCTAAAAGGAAAGAAAAGATGGTAGCAATGGCGGGACTTGAACCTGCGACCCCAGCATTATGAGTGCTGTGCTCTAACCAGCTGAGCTACATTGCCAACGTTTCATTCGTCGTTATTAGCGAGGAACGGGGCGTATTATGCTTATTAGAGGTATCAAGGTCAACCGCTTTTTTTAGCAATCCACCTGAAAAAGCACTGCTTGGCGATAAGTTCATCAAAATGACTAACACTTCCGCAATTTATGTCGTAAATAAAGTCAGTTAATTGATTTTTCAACTTGATGCTCATCAAACAAGAGAACATAAATCAGGCAAGTCGTTTCAATTATCAAAAGAAAACGCCCTTACCTGATCTGTTTCAACTCACTTAAAACTGTCCACTCTTATCACATTCTCACAAGCCAGCCCCAACAGGCTCACTTATACATTGAATAAGAAGTGCATCACATCGCCATCTTTAACGATGTAATTTTTCCCTTCGACCCGCAATTTACCCGCTTCTTTAGCGCCTGCTTCACCTTTATAAGCGATAAAGTCTTCATAAGCCATCACTTGGGCACGAATAAATCCGCGTTCAAAGTCTGTATGAATAACGCCAGCCGATTGCGGCGCTGTTGCACCTACCGCTACCGTCCAAGCGCGCACTTCTTTTACACCCGCGGTAAAATAAGTTTGTAAGGTTAATAATTCATAACCACTGCGGATCACGCGATCAAGACCGGGCTCTTCTAATCCAAGATCAGCCATAAATTCATCACGATCTTCAGCATCCATTTCTGCAAGTTCAGACTCAATCGCAGCACAAACAGCCACAACAACGGCATTTTCTTTCGCTGCTATCTCACGCACGACGTCTAAATGTGGATTATTTTCAAATCCATCTTCAGACACATTGGCAATATACATGGTCGGCTTAAGCGTTAAGAAATTCAGGTAAGCCACCGCCTCTAACTCCTCCTTGCTTAAATCGAGTGAACGCAGCATGTGGCCTTCATTCAATACTGGGCACATTTTTTCAAGCACACTGACTTCAAATTTAGCATCTTTTTCGCCACTTTTAGCCCGTTTTTGCTGACGTGTAATCGCACGCTCACAAGAATCTAAATCAGCTAAAGCCAATTCGGTATTAATGACTTCAATATCATTGGCTGGAGACACTTTATTAGCCACATGGACAATATTGTCATCTTCAAAACAACGCACAACATGACCAATAGCATCAGTCTCACGAATGTTAGCAAGGAACTTATTGCCTAAACCTTCCCCTTTTGATGCACCTGCAACCAAACCTGCTATATCAACAAATTCCATGGTTGTCGGAATAACACGCTCAGGCTTAACAATGGCCGCTAACGCATCTAAACGAAGATCCGGTACAGGAACAATCCCAGTATTTGGCTCAATGGTACAAAACGGGAAATTTGATGCTTCAATACCTGCTTTTGTTAACGCATTAAAAAGGGTTGATTTACCAACATTAGGCAGACCAACGATACCGCATTTAAAACCCATATTTTTACCTTTCTCTTATCGACTGACTCGAAGCTTGATGTATTAAGTACACTCATAGCGACGATTAAATTATGCTTTAAAAGAATGCAAACGATGCATTGCTTTATTCATATCTTGATTAAATAACACTTCTGTTGAACACACAGCTTCATCAATCGCTGCATCAATCAAACCTTGATCGGTCGGTGACGCCTTACTGAGTACATAATTGCTCACCTGATTTTTATCACCAGGATGACCAATACCAATTCGCAGACGATAAAACCCCTTATCGTTTGCCATTTTTTCAATAATGTCTCTTAAACCATTATGGCCACCATGACCACCACCGAGTTTAAACTTAGCCACGCCAGGCGGCATATCAAGCTCATCATGAGCCACCAAAATTTCTTCGGGTTTAATACGAAAAAAATTCGCTAATGCACCCACTGACTTACCGCTTAAATTCATAAACGTGGCCGGGATCAACAGACGCACATCTTTGCCTTGAAAATGAGTCTTAGCGGTTAAACCAAAATATTTACTCTCAGGAACCAAATTTGCGCCACATAATCGAGCCAATTCTTCAATATACCAAGCGCCCGCATTATGCCGTGTTCGTTCATATTGGGCGCCTGGATTGGCAAGACCCACAATCAATTTTATATCGCTCATGTTTTCCAATCTTTACACATTAGTGCGACCGTAAAATAAACGAACGCCAAATAAAAACGGGGTATTTTAGCACCCTAATACCCCGCCAACAAATATCCATTGCTCGCCAACGTTTACAGCGCTTAATAACCCATAGCGTACTTTAACACTTTGCGTTTAATCGGCCCGTTAATATTCGCCAGTTTTAGCATACCATTACGAATAAGTTTGAGTGGCAATAACTCATTACTGAAACCGGCATAAAACATATCCATGGCCGACATCATTAATTGATTGTCGCGATACCGACTAGACTGATAATGGGCTAACATGGTGTTATCCCACCAAGCGTCAGACTCCGACATTCGTTGCCTAACTGACTCAATAAGCGCTGCGACATCTTTAAAACCTAAATTCACGCCTTGACCCGCAAGAGGATTAATAGTGTGGGCCGCATCGCCTAAAATCACCACGTTATCGCTAAAATACCGTTGTGCATGACGCCTGGTTAAACTAAAACAGCCTTTATCCAACACCTCAAAATCCTGCGCTAAACGACGCGGGAAATGGGCACGGATTTGTATGCCTAATGCCTTATTATTCAGTTGAGATAATTGCTTTATTTTCTGCGTATCATCATACCAAACTAACGAGGCATGATTGTCAGGCAAAGGCAATAAAGAGCGTGGACCATGGGGTGTAAATTGTTGCCAAGTCACAGGCGGCTCTGCCTGCGCCGTTTTAATATTAATCAACATCGCAGATTGAGCATAATCCCAGCCACTCACACCAATATTCGCCCACTGGCGCACAAAAGAGTTGGCACCATCAGCACCCACTAATAAAGGCGCGGTTAAGGTGCGTCCATCCTCCAGTTGTACTCGAACACTGGATGTCGAAGGCGCCGTCTGATCGCTGGATAACAGTGAAGCTTGATGAGCAGTCGTCTGGCGCGATAACGCGACCACTTTGACAGGGCAGTAAAGATGAATATTATCTAAAGCGTGCAATTGCTGCCACAAAGCCAGTTGAATCAATCTATTTTCAATAATGTGACCTAAATGACTCTCGCCTATTTGGTCGCTATGAAAACGCGTAATAAAACCATCAATCTCCCACGTCTCCAACCCTTTATAAGCCACCTTACGGGCCTGATTCAGAAAGTCCATCGCCCCTAAACTGTTAAGCAGCTTTTCAGAATGAGCGCTAATGGCTGAAACACGTAAGTCCAATGGTTGTTCCGGCTGATAGGCTTTGGGCTCACTCATTTCAAGCACGGCCACATTTATGCCTAATTGTGCTAGCCCTACAGCACTTGCTGCACCCACCATGCCACCACCAATGATCACCACATCGTGTTGGATATCAATTCCCTGCATCTGGCTCACTAAAAATGCCCTCACATTTGCCCCACCTAAGTCTCATTGTTGAGCAACATTCACAAGACCACTTTAATAACGGGCATCTTATCATAGAGGATCCACTCGTGCTTGAGGTATAAAGTAACCGTGGTAAGGTATCACTTTGTGTATGGTTTTTAGATCATTCTAAATAATACTTGCCCAGCTTAAATATTGGACGCCGTATTCAAGCTAATGCTCGACAATATTAGCTGTCATCAGCAATCAAACGCTCTAACATTGTATCAACATCCTGCAATTGATAAACCGCCCACCAAAGATCAATTAATGGTTTCAGTTGCTTCTTAAAGGTATTTTTCTGCCAAGGCTTTTCATATTGGTAATGAATCACATAGATTTCATCCCAACGCCACAACTCAGGAAGGTGAATAAACAAATGTTGTAACACATTATAAATATAGGGTAATCCGTGCCAGTTGGGCCAAAATTCTTGCAGAAAAGTCTGATCGGTACGACGCCAAAAAGCACCTGGTACATCAAGCTTGTCTAACATCTCTTTATAGATCAGCTGGCTCGGTTCGGCGACAAAAACACCTGAGTTCATTCGGTGAAAACCATCCAATTCATTATAAACATTAGGTGCAGCTAAAAAACCTGGATAGCAAAAAAGATGATCGATATTTTTCAATACTAAGGTATCAGCATCAAGAAATATCAACTTATCATACTCATCAAATGTCCATAGTAGTAATTTACAAAAATTATTCAATGGATTATGAAAATCAGGTTTATCACCCTTGTCAAAAGGCTCTCTGTTATGTAAAAACTCTCGGCTGTGACGTAAGCAAAAACTTTCTGAAAATACTGGCGCATCGACTTCTTTAACTAAACACCCTTCATCAACTAACACCTTACAGTCACAAGAATGGGGTACAACAATGCAAATTAAAGGCGCCTGAGCCTGAACACGGACTAATGAGCGTTTTAACGCAACTGCACCAATCACATAATCAGGACTATTAACCAATGTCACATAAGCATTTTTAAACATAAAATTTACTCCAAACTCTATGCGCCTTGTCTCTCACGCTCCATTTTTACAATATAACTACTTGAAATATTTTTTCCTGTGCATTTTCATCGGTAACATAACAACGCTGACTCCGAGCTATTTGTTAAAATCTAGTCTACGAGGCGTTATTCATCACCTTAAGATTTAAGTGAATGTTGATATTATTGAGTTCATTTGACAGAAACAGGGATATCATCACAGCTATCCCCGTAAAGAAGCCGGTTTTTCCAACGTAAGCTAAAATTCTTAACTTGTTCTCTTGAAAAACAAGATCGATTATAAATAAAATCAACAGACAACCTATCTCCAAAATTTCCTATTGATAAATACATGCCATAAGGCGTTAAACGCGTTTGCAATCTGATTGTCTTAATCTTTAAATCATCGGCTAATCTAATCCAAGATGATGCATTACCAATCAGACCAGTATCAAAGGCTCCCCTGTTTCTCTTTAAATTAAGATAATTAATTAAATAGCAATATTGTGGCGGTAAGTAATTCCCTATGCTGCCATGCGGACCAATCGTATCAGAAGCATAAATGGTATCTAACGCCTCTTTAATTTCGGTCGATAATCGGATTATTTTATCTCCCCAACACTCATTCTCTCGCACGGCTAAATTCGCATACCTAAACATAGGGCCAACAATATAACGATGTTCCTCTCTACGCCTTAATGACATACTAAAACTGAGACAATAACGATGATCCAGCCACTCAGACAACGTCTGTTGATAAGCTGCAGTCAAATAACTCACTAAAGTCACATCCATATCTTCAATTATCTTGTATACAACCAAAAGTTCATCTTCACTTAACTCTTGGCTGAACATATCACAGCTTAAAGATACTGTTGCGGTCATATCCGGTACTACAGGGACGTTTTGGCTTGCTAATTTCTGCTCCCAAAACAATTTATCTTTGAAACCATCTTCAGTAGTCAAATACGCACTTTCAAAACTACGGTAATCAGAAAATTCAACATTCGGTAACGCGACTTTCAGTTTGTCCCCTTTGAGTAAATGAAAGTAACCACGTAGTATCTCTTCAAAGACTAAAGAGAGACTCACTCCATCCGCAACAATATGCTGAAGTTTCGTGAGAAAAATATATTCACTATTTTTACACTTGAATAAATTAAGACACAGTAAGTGATCATCACTCAACTGCATTGGTGAGCTAATATATTGCTGTATAAAGTTTAATATTCGATCGTTATTGGCCTCACTCATATCCATATAATCAAGGTCAACCTCATGAAAAACCCGTTTCTCTTCAAAAGTACTATACCGACACGTCAAAATCCGATAGTTGTTAACGACCTTTCTAACAGCTTCTTTAAACAGACTAATATTAAAGTTCCCTTTAAAGGTCAATGCACGAGATAATATATCAGCTGATGGATTAAGATAGTTTAATTCCAGCATCCTCTGCTCAATGACAGAAAAGCTACTCGAGAAATCTTTTTTTTGTTCAGTCATCATCTCTCCTCATCAATAATCGATTCTGGAACCCATCAGATCCAGTTGAAATAGTATGCCGATATTTTAACTGCCTAACGGTTTCAGTCACATGATGAATTATTACCAATAGGAGCGACAAGGAATGCAGTCAGGATCAAAGCGATGTGAATATCTCTTTGCAATATCAGTAATTTCTTTTAACAAACCCTGTTGTAATAATCTGGGTTCAAGGCCCAATTTACGCAAATTAGCATTTTCAACAAATAGTTCATTTTCAGACGCTTCATTACGAGGATTTGATACATAATTGATGTTAGCTCCAGTCATATCCTTTATCATTAAAGCTAAATCACATAAACGATGCGTTTCAGTCATCTGATTCATAATACGCACACGAGAAAAGATTTCAGGAGCCGATCCAATCGCCAATTGAATACAACGTACAGTATCAGAGATATGAATAAATGCACGAGTTTGCCTACCACTTCCATGAACTGTTAAATCATACCCCATAGCCGATTGCATCAGAAAACGATTTAGCACAGTGCCATAATCACCATCATAGTCAAAACGATTGATTAACCGTTCATCTAATGATGTTTCTACTGTCTGCGTCCCCCATACTATCCCTTGATGTAGATCAGTAATACGCAGCCCATAGTTCTTATTATAATAAGCAAACATCAATTGATCTTGAGCTTTTGTCATATGATAAATACTTCCTGGCATGGCGGGGTACAATATTTGTTGAGTCTGGCATTCACCATTATCAAGTCGTACCTCTATATCTAAATAACCCTCAGGTATTTTCATTGCTGCCGTACCGTAACCATACACTCCCATTGTTCCTAAATGGACAATATGACAATTCAATTGTGACTCGACTACCGCCGCAAGAAGATTATGTGTGGTATTGATATTATTGGAGACGGTATAACGCTTAGTTAATGAAGACTTCATTGAATAAGGAGCTGCACGCTGCTCTGCAAAATGTACGATTGCTGTAGGCTGATAAGTCTTTAATACATCTAAAAATGCATCATAATCATTCGCTATATCTAATAAATGGAAATTGATTTTACTGCCTGTAAGCTGCAACACACATTGCAATCGAGTCTCAATTGACTGAATAGGCGTCAATGAACTTACACCCAATTCTTTATCGATAGCTCGTCTTGAAAGATTATCAATAATGGTGATATCGTAGCCTTGCTTTAATAAATGTAGGGCTGTAGGCCAACCACAAAAGCCATCCCCTCCTAACACTAAAACCCGAGGTCTTCTCATAATATATATCCAACATTACGATATTTAACAGTTAATTAGTCTCTTTCATTTATCTGTAATTTAACTAATAACAGAACTTTATGAAATATTCTTGCAAGTACTTTGCCGAAACCCCATTACATATTCAGTTCAAAAATACCTTTAAGTTACCGATTACAATAATATAGAGTCAATATTCTCGCTCAACCAGCACGACACCTACAAGCCCTCATGATGCAACAAACTATATAAGTATAGTATATTTTTAATACATATAATGCACAGCAAACAAACACCAGTTAACCACTTGTATTTACAAAATATAAAGAATTAACCGCTCCCCATAAATCCAAGTGTGTCAAAGTGTAAGTAAGTGCCTGCATAAAAATTTTCAAAGCTTGGGTTTTACCCTTATAGATAGCGCTAACCCATGCGCTATCAGCTAATCGACATACCGAAGAAGGTTGTAAATCAAAAAAAATTACGGATAACTTTAACTCAGACACTTAACAACTCATTATAAACTGATGTGTCAGTCCATCCTTAGTAAGCTACCATTCAAGCTATAATCGTACTGTGTAAATGTCGTTACACTCATTCATAATTGAGTTCATGTGCTATTTTTAGTGTTATCTGCCATCAATAGTTCGGACAGTTTTTATTTCATGATGCTAAGCAACATACAGGGCTAACCCATTGCCAATTCCTAAGAAAATAAGCCATTAATATGCAGATCAATGCTTCACTCACTGCCCTTAATTTGCTAAAAATAGGAGACAGGCAGACTAAAAATACCCAAGGTGAAACGGTGATTTCCATTGCGATCTGGAAGCGAAGGCAATTCAACCAACACCTCATGGACAGACTTTTTGACGAGTTAGGATTAGACCTGAGTAATGAAAAAGTCGCCACTATATATGAGCAATTCAGTGATTACGGAGCTATCGCCGCATAGAAGTGTCCAGAGTATTGTGCCATAACACGAGTATAAAGTGGCGAGAGGGGTAAATTAGAATCACTGATCGGTGAATTTGTTGATGAAGATTGTGAGGAAGTATTATGATTGTCGGCGTAACAGGGGCAAGTGGTTATATAGGACAATTTATCATTAAAGCGTTACTGAAAAAAGGTTATAAGATCAGGGCCTTATCAAGAACGCAGCGGTTACTTGAACACTATACTGCCCAATCAGGGCAATTATCATGGAAGCTTGCAAATTTAGATGATGAATCATCATTACACGACTTTGTTGATGGCCTGGATGTTATCATTCACTGTGCTTATCAGCATCAAGCGGGGCACTATCGCTATGGAGAAGGTGACAACCTTAATCAATTTTTACAAACAAACCTCAATGGTAGTTTGCGTTTAATGCAGTTAGCTTATACGGCTGATGTCAAACGTTTTATTTTCCTATCTAGCCGCGCAGTATACCCAGAACAAGGCATTAACGGTACACAATGTGAGTCTCATATGACAAAGCCTAATACTTTTTATGGTGCATATAAAGCCGCACTTGATGCATTTATTTCGGCCTGGACAGCTCAATATAACTGGCATGTTTGCTCGTTACGCATTACGGGTGTATATGGTGTCATCAAGCCTCTATCAAACAGCAAATGGTATGATTTAGCAAAAGCGATTATGCATGGGCAAAACTACGATATGACCAAAGCTGCAACGGAAGTGCATGGTGATGATGTTGCCAGAGCAATATTACTATTACTTAATGAGAATGATAGTAAGGGGAAAGTTGTTAATTGTAGCGATATGATGGTGTCCAATCGTCAGGTTGCTGAAATTGTACAAACCTATATTGGGAGTAGTCGATCTTTACCAAAATATTATTCTTTAAAAAAACCCGCCGCAGTGATGCGTTGTGATTATTTACAAAGTAAGGGGTTTTCTTTTGGAGGCGTAACCTGCTTACGACAAAGCATCGAAGATTTAGTCGATGCCATCTGTTTAGAACAAAGTCGCAAACAATGATGCAGAGTCAATTTTTTCGTTTTATTTTAACTGCTGCCTTCTGTTATCTCATCGATTTGTTACTATATAGTGTATTATTGTATGAATTTCACCAACGACAAAGTTTACAGGGACCCTTGTTAGGCTTGAGTTATATTTCTTTAGCACAATTTCTTGCACGCTTACTGGCTTTTTTACTCACAACTTACATAGCCTATTATTTACAAAGGCAATTCACCTTTAAAAAAAACTACATGAATAATAGTAGGTTACATAGGTTTTATCTAGTGACAGGCGGGGGGTTTATTATTCAAGTGATGCTTTTCCCTATCGTATTGCTATTTCTTAAACATTTAGCTTTGCCGATAAAAGGAATTTGGATGGATTATCTCGGCATGCTCTCTTTGGGGTTATTGGCTCTATTATGTAATTACTTTCTACATTACTATTGGACATTCAAGGAAAAGAGGTTTTAATTTAAGGCAACGAGACACCGCAATGAAAGCAATACACTCATTATTTTTAATGGATCAATTAGTGCTATTAGCTAAAAAATAGTGATAATGAATCATATCAAAGGATCATAACGAGTCAAGAAAATGAAGAAGACATGTATTGTCACAGGCGGGAGTTCAGGCATTGGTTTGAGCGTAGTACAGCTATTTTTAGAAAATGATTACCAAGTCTTTAATCTTGATTTAAAAAGCAGTCATGTGGGCGAATATCGTCAATGTGACATCACTAACCTTGATCAAGTTGCACGTATCATTGAGGCCATTTCCCAAACTAACAATATCGATGTACTGGTCTCGAACGCAGGAATACACTTTTCAGCCACCATTGAAAACACCAGTGAATCCGAGCTAGATAAGGTATTTGGCATCAATGTAAAAGGGGCATTTGCTGCTATTAAAGCCGTATTGCCCAATATGAAAGCCAATAAGCAAGGGGCGATCGTACTGATCTCCTCAGAACAAGCGCTAGTCGGTAAACCCAATTCCTTTGCTTACAGTTTAACGAAAGCAGCCCTTGCCTCAATCGCTAAAACGACCGCCCTTGATTATGCCTCTTTTAATATTCGCGCCAATGCCGTGTGTCCCGGCACCATTGAAACCCCTTTGTACCATGATGCTATCGACAATTATTGTCAAAAATCGGGCGCCAATAAAGAAGATATTCACCGTGAAGAAGCCAACCTTCAGCCTTTGGGCCGCTTAGGTCAACCCGAAGAGGTCGCTGAATTAGTGTTATTTTTGGCCTCAGATAAAGCCAAATTTATTACCGGTAGTTTGCAAGTTATCGACGGGGGTTATACAACACGCTAGGATCGGTTGATCTTTGCTGATGATTTCTGCAGTACTTATAATTTGTCATAGCGAAGACATAATAAATAAGTTAATAATAACGAGTGAGTAGAAGTAGTGATAACCTAAAAACCTGTGATGCAATGAGTGAGTGACCATCATGAAAAACAAAATCATCGATCCTCATCTACACCTTTTTAATTTAACCCAAGGGGATTATCATTGGCTAAGTCAAGAGTCCCCTCCTTTTTGGCCTAATAAAAAAAGAATCCATCACAATTTTAGCGAGCAAGCACTCACACTGGATAATCCACTTGAACTGGCAGGATTTGTTCATATTGAGGCTGGATTTGATAATAACCAGCCTTGGCGCGAAATTGCTTGGTTAGAGTCAAGCTGCCGTCTTCCTTTCAAAGCCGTCGCGGGTATCGATTTAACCCTTGATGAAAATGTGTTTATTCAGCGTATTCAGCAATTACTCAGCTATCATTCTGTTGTGGGCTGTCGCCATATATTGGACGAACAAGCCTATCACTTATTGTCTCAAACCAAGGTACAAAATAACTTAGCTTACCTTGCTAAAAATCAACTCAGTTTCGATTTACAGATGCCGTTAGCCGATGAGAAATCCATGGGTTTATTAATGTATTTATTAAATAGGCTGCCAGCATTAAGACTGATTATTAACCATGCTGGCTGGCCACCGAAACAGGCTATGTCTTCTACAATAGGAGCCGCTAATCAACAAGAGATTTGGCAGCATTGGCAAGCGGGCCTTGAAACATTAAGCCAATACCCACACTGTGCAATTAAATGTTCGGGCTGGGAACTGATCAATGAAGATTATAAAATAGAAGGGTTACAAGCGATCATTAGCCAATGCATGGCAACCTTTGGCGAACAGCGCGTTATGCTAGGCAGTAACTTTCCCTTAGTCTTATTTCAGCAACGTTATAATGAGCTTTGGCAAAGCTATTACACCCTCGGCCTATCTGATAAACAATTCGCGGCATTAACCTACGCTAACACCGCTTATTGGTATAAGTTCACACTTTAAAAACACGTCAGTCTGAGCGGTTCTTCAACGCTTACTTCACAATAATATTCGGTGAACGCTTCACCACTTCATCATTAAGTTCAATACCAATGCCCGGCACTTCAGTCACTTTAAAGATCCCATTTTTAGGTTGTGGATCTTGCAAACAAAGTTCACGATTCCAATCTTTGATGGCATAAGTATGATGCTCATGAATTAAAAAGTTGGGAATAGCCGTTTCTAAATGCAAAGAAGCCGCCGTAGCAACAGGTCCACCACACACATGAGCCTGAATACGTATATCGTAAACATCAGCATAGTCACATACTTTTTTGGCTTCAGTAAAGCCACCACATAAGCCCACATCAGGCTGCAACACATCAATACTTTGATCTTCAAAATAAGGACGCACGTCCCAGCGGTGATATAAACGCTCACCACCCGCAATCGGCACGTTAACATTATCGGATACTTTTTTATGCACCGCAGGATTTAAATAATTGACTGGCTCTTCGTACATCATACATCCGACTTCTTCAACCACTTTGCCCATTTGGATCGCGGATGCCGCGCCCATTAACGAATGTGATTCAAAAATAATATCCACATCTTCACCCACGGCGTCACGGATCGCCCGTAATCTGTTGCCAAATAAACGCATTTGCGGTTTAGTAAACAATTTAGTGCGATCAAAAGAAGAACTGCCATCATGGTTATAAACAATAGGATCCACTTTTACAGCATCATAGCCTTGTGCAACCGCTTTTAATGCCGCTTGCGCATATTCTTCAGGCTCAATTAATTTATTGATTGTCGTATCCCAATCAAATTGCAACTGACTCGCGTAGGTCCGTAATTCATCATTCACCTTGCCGCCTAGTAATTGATAAACGGGTACCCCTAAGGCTTTCCCTTTTATGTCCCAAAGCGCCGTATCGATCGCGCTCATCGCTGAATACAAAACCGGACCACCTCCTAAGCCCCAAAAGCTTTCTCGAAGCATTTTGGTCCATAAAAGCTCGGTATTAAACGGATTAAAGCCAATTAATATCGCTTCCGTGATTTCCTTAATCATTGCCGCTGCGGCGCTATGGCCCCAGTCATAAGCCAAACCAGCCTCCCCCACCCCACAGATCCCGTCATCGGTATGCACGCGAACAAAAACGGGATTCCAACCGGGGCGTTTTGGACATTCAATATCAAAAATTTCTACATGAGTGACTTTCATAATATTCTCTCAAAGGTATTTTTACTTTTAAACAAAATACTCAAACCAGTAAAAAATGCAGCTAACAACTAGCTTGGGTCTTTCCAGAACCATTACAGAAAAACGAACGGATAAATGAATTATTCACTTAATCAGCAAAATCAGGATATTGGCGATACACTTTTCGCATCATCGCCGGCCATGCTTTCTGTCCACCCGTTTGCCCGGAATGCACAATATTAGCTTGAGCTTTTATGCCATCAACGATGCTTTGATCGACATAAATCGGCTTCATTCCAGTCGACATCACGTGCAATTGCACTTGGCAAGCACGCACCAGATCATACATATGCATAAAAGCATCCCCGATGGTTTTACCCATAGTCAACGCACCGTGATTTCTTAATAGCATGAAATTGGCCCTACCCAGATCTTTTTGTAGCCTTAGCTTTTCGTCATGATTAACCGCTAGGCCTTCATAATCATGATAACTCAATGAGGCAAGCGCAAACATCGAGTATTGACTTAAAGGCAGCAAGCCTTTATCTAGACTGGCAACCGCAATAGTTTCATTAGTATGAATATGCAGCGCACATTGATCGTCATGACGCGCTTCATGGACAGCACTATGAATAGTAAAACCCGCAGGATTAATCTCAAAAGGACAATCGGGGTCAACAATATTGCCATTGATATCAATTTTCACTAGATTCGATGCGGTGATTTCATCAAAACTTAATCCAAAAGCATTAATTAATAAATGCTCTGAATGAGGAATACGAGCTGAAACATGGGTATGGATTAAATCATCCCAACTCTGCATGACAAACAACCGATAACAAGCAGCCAACTCAACACGGGTTTGCCATTCATCAATCGATACTTTGCCTTTAAGGTTAACCTGCGGCAATTGAAACATTTTAAGCCCCTAAAAATGATAATGAGTCAGCGTATATCCATTATTGCTGAATTTTTGAGTATAAGGTTATTATGGGGTGAATGTCATCAAGCGCCAAGTAAAGTGAATCACTTCTAAGCAAAATTAATCTTCTTACCACTTTTTTATACATAGAACTGATCCCTGCTCCCCTTAAGCTTCTTATCCCGCCCCGACTCATATAACCTTCGTCAAATTTGAGAGCCCGAGAAAAATAGCACCTAAAAAAAGACTAGCCCTAACCTAAAGATATTCACACATCCAAAATCAATCGTAATGATGCATAGTGAAAACCCCTACCATGCTCAACAAAGGTATTAAATATAAAAATATTTATATATCTGATTATTTTAAAAGCACTATTAACAAAAAACAACCAATTAAAACCCATTAGATATAAAAAACATAATAAAGAATACTTTTTCAGAAGAAAACTTCACTTGATAAGGCTATTTTATGGCTATAAAAGTTAATAGGAGCACAATTTATACCCATCACATTGGGATCAGTTCAAGATATCCAGCGCTATTCTTTGGAACAAATAAAAGCGTCACCCACACTGACGTTAAATAACAAGATCTACAAAGTGACCCTAAGTGATGACGACGAAATTAATATTCATCGGGCCAACAATAGTGTATCTGATCATCTAAAGCGCCCTATTACTGCCATTCAAGACTTTTTTAACCGCAGCATGACAAAAGGAGAAAGTGCCACGCAAACCAGAGGCCAGCAACTCACTCAACTGGTTGACACTCAATGCCGTAAAAAAATCCTCGACATCATGTTTAAGCCCGGTGTAAAACACTACCAAGGCGCTAATAGAGATGTGTATATCACTCCCTCTGGTGACGGCGTTAAAGTGATTAAATCAGCAATAGCAGCAGAGCCACTCAAACAATCAAAAACCTGCTTAAGATTAAATGAGATCTACACAAGTCCTCATTTTTATCAGGGTAAATATGCACATTTAGCCCGTCATGCAGTAGAGCGCATGATAGGCATTGAAGGAAAAGTCATCACTGTATCTACTTTTAAAACAATCCCAGATGCTGAACAATTAAAATGTGTTAAAGAAAATGGCGGCATTTATCGATATCGTGATTTTGAAGCCATTCCAGAGTCAACCTTGCAAGAGTTACGCAATGCAGGGTTTAATCCTTGGGACGTCAAGCCGGATAACTTTGTTAAAATTAAAAATGATAATGGCGGTTATGATTACGTGCCCATAGATGCAAAATACATAGGTACAGTAGGGCTAGAACGCAGCAATAGTTTACGAACCAAAGAAGTACTGCAATTACAAAAAAATAGCCAACATCAATATGCATTTTCTGAAGCTTATGTCGATAAGGATCGATAGCCTTATAAAACCATCAACAAAAAGCTTCAATGAATACCGAGCATAAAACAGGGACGTTTGACGACTTATGCCACTCACCAATCTAGCCCAAGTAATAAGGCGCTGGGCGAGCGAGCAAGAAACCATAACCGCTATTTGTCTTCGTTCTTATGCCGCAAGGCTAAGAATGAAATGAGCTGCGAGGTAGCAAAGTAATCAGGCTGCTATTTTTCTTCCATCCCATCCCGTAAGGCTAGCTATAAGATGCTTAGCGAGGTAGAATATCTCGCTATTTTTTCCGTATTCTTAAGAGTGGTGCAGACTGATGAGTAAAAAACTCCATATTAAAACTTGGGGCTGTCAAATGAATGAGTACGACTCATCAAAGATGGCTGACTTACTTGACGAGTACCAAGGTTATACTTTAACGGATGAAGCCGAAGAAGCAGACGTGCTACTGTTAAATACCTGCTCGATCCGTGAAAAAGCCCAAGAGAAGGTGTTTCACCAACTAGGTCGCTGGAAAAAATTAAAAGATAAAAAACCTGATCTCATCATTGGTGTTGGGGGCTGTGTTGCCTCTCAAGAAGGCAAAGCCATTAAAGACCGCGCCCAGTGCGTTGATCTCATTTTTGGCCCTCAAACATTGCATCGTCTGCCAGAAATGATTGACCAAATAAAATCTGGCGCCAAAGCCGTCATCGATATCAGCTTTCCCGAAATTGAAAAATTTGACCGTTTACCCGAGCCAAGAGCCGATGGACCGAGTGCCTTTGTTTCTATCATGGAAGGGTGTAGCAAATATTGCTCTTTCTGCGTCGTCCCCTACACTCGTGGTGAAGAAGTTAGTCGTCCGTTAGATGACATCATTCTTGAAATCGCCCAGCTTGCTGAGCAAGGCGTGCGCGAAGTCAATTTATTGGGTCAAAACGTCAACGCCTATCGCGGCGCTACTCATGATGATGACATTTGCAGTTTTGCGGAGCTATTACGTTTCGTTGCGGCCATCGATGGCATCGATAGATTGCGCTTTACCACCAGCCACCCCATCGAATTTACTCAAGATATTATTGATGTATATGAGGATACCCCTGAACTGGTGAGCTTCTTACATTTACCGGTACAGTCAGGTTCCGATCATATTTTGACGCAAATGAAACGCGGGCATATGGCGATTGAATATAAATCGATTATTCGCCGCTTACGCAAAGCCCGCCCCTGCATTCAAATCAGTTCAGATTTCATCATTGGCTTCCCTGGTGAGTCCAAACAAGATTTTGCCGATACCATGAAGCTCATTGAAGATGTCGGTTTTGATCACAGCTTTAGTTTTATTTATAGTGCCCGCCCAGGCACTCCTGCATCAGATTTACCCGATGATGTCAGTCTAGAAGAGAAAAAAGAGCGCTTGGCCATTTTACAAGATCGCATCACGCAACAAGCCATGCGCTATAGTCGTAACATGATGGGCACAGTACAACGTATTTTGGTCGAAGGCCCTTCTGTTAAAAACCCAATGGAGCTGCGTGGCCGAACGGAAAATAGCCGCGTAGTTAACTTTGAAGGTCAACCTAAACATATCGGTAGCTTTGTGGATGTGGAAATAGTGGATGTATACACCAATTCATTGCGCGGCCGCTTTATTCGCGGCGAAGATGAAATGAACTTGCGCCGCGATTTACACCCATCCGATATTGTCACTAAACATAAGCAAGATGACGATTTAGGTGTCACTCAGTTTATTCCATCATAAATCAGGTCATTATTGGTATCCCCAAACTAGCTGAATTCTGCATCTTCAGTTAGTTTACAGATAATAAAGGCAGCCTCTCCATGCTGCCTTTTCTTTTTCGTGTTATGCGCCGAAAAATAAGGTTAGCATTTATGCTCGTTGACTCGTAAACTAAAAGAATGGCAATCATCATTTGGAGTTATTTTTGTCAAATAAGTTAACCACCCTCAACCTATACCTTGAACCTGCTGAAACACGTCGACTTGCCTCACTTTGCGGTCCTTTTGATGACAATATCAAGCAATTAGAACGTCGTATCGGCGTTGAAATAAACTACCGAGATAATCATTTTCAAATCGTAGGCTCACCTAAAAACTGTTTAACGGCCAATAACCTACTCAAAGAGTTGTATATTGAAACCCAAACAGTCAAAGGCAGTACCCCAGATCTTGAGCCCGATAGAGTCCATATTGCGATCCAAGAAGCGGTCGCGCTAGAATTTAATCCGCCTGGTGATGATAAGTCATTGTATATAAAAACCAAACGCGGTGTGATAAAACCGAGAAATTCAAGTCAAAGTGATTATGTGTCTCATATTAGTCAATATGATATTACCTTTGGTATTGGCCCTGCCGGTACAGGTAAAACCTACCTTGCTGTCGCCACTGCCGTTGATGCATTAGAACGTCAAGAGGTTAGGCGTATTCTACTGACTCGCCCAGCAGTCGAAGCCGGTGAGAAGTTAGGGTTTTTACCCGGCGATCTCAGCCAGAAAGTCGATCCTTATCTTCGCCCTCTTTATGATGCCTTGTTTGAAATGCTGGGTTTTGAAAAAGTCGAACGTTTAATCGAACGCAATGTCATTGAAGTCGCTCCCTTAGCCTATATGCGTGGTCGAACCCTCAATGACGCCTTTATTATTTTAGATGAAAGCCAAAATACATCGGTTGAGCAAATGAAAATGTTCTTAACCCGTATTGGGTTTAATTCCAAAGCCGTGATCACTGGTGATATCACTCAAGTTGATTTACCTAAGCATCAAAAATCCGGTTTACGTCACGCAATTGAAGTATTAAGCCAAGTCGAAGAAATCAGTTTCAACTTTTTCCAAGCAAAAGATATCGTCAGACACCCTGTTGTGGCCCGCATTGTTGAGGCCTACGAAGAACACGAATTCAAACTCCATGGTTCCCATAACTCAAAAGATAATCAACACCAATTGCAGGAAGTGATACACAATGAGTCTTGAACTTATTCTCGATAGACAAGTGGCGATTGATGAAACGCCTGATTTACCCAACCAAACATCCTTAGCTCTATGGGTAAACACAGTACTTGATGGTCGCATGGAAGAAGCTGAGCTCACCATACGCATTGTCGGTAATGAAGAAAGCCAGCAACTCAATTTTGACTATCGTGGCAAGGATAAACCGACTAATGTGCTTTCTTTTCCTTTTGAGGCCCCACCTGAAATAGAGCTGCCTTTATTAGGCGATCTCATTATTTGTGCACCTGTAGTCGCACAAGAAGCCAACGCCCAAAATAAGACTTTGCAGGCACATTGGGCTCACATGGTTGTACATGGTTGTCTTCATCTGCTAGGGTATGATCATATCGATGATGCCGAAGCTGAAGAAATGGAGTCATTGGAGACTCAAATTATTACCCAACTTGGCTTTGCAAACCCATATCAGGAGCTGTAATCGGCTCACATGAGTCAGAGAAATACTATGAGTGATGACATCCCCCCGAGTACAAACGCCCCTAAGAAAGGTTGGCTTGATAAAGTCAGTCAATTATTCCAGGGCGAACCACAAAACCGCGAAGAACTAGTCGATGTGATTAACGATGCTGAGCAACGTGAAGTCATCACTGAAGACACTCGAGAAATGATTGAAGGCGTATTAGAAGTATCCGCTCTGCGTGTTAGAGATATCATGATCCCTCGAGCACAAATCGTTAGTCTTAATATTGATAATACCGTAGAAGAATTACTGTCTACAGTCATAAGTTCTGCTCATTCACGTTTTCCCGTGGTGAACGATGATAAAGATCATATTGAAGGTATTTTACTGGCGAAAGACTTACTTCAATACGGTTTTAAAAATAACGAAACGCCCTTTACGCTGGCCCAAGTGATCCGTCCAGCCGTTGTGGTGCCTGAAAGTAAACGGGTTGATGTATTACTAAAAGAATTTCGTTCTCAACGTTATCATATGGCCATTGTCGTCGATGAATATGGTGGCGTATCAGGACTCATCACCATCGAAGATATTCTAGAAGAAATTGTCGGTGAAATAGAAGATGAATTCGTACACGAGTCCGCTGAAGAAACTGAAATTCGCCAAGTGGCTAAACATGTCTATATGATTAAAGCCTTGACGCCTATCGATGATTTTAACAGCAAGTTTAATACTCGCTTTAGCGATGAAGAATTTGATACCGTGGGTGGTTTAGTCTCTCATGCCTTTGGCCATTTACCTGCCAGAGATGAGAAAATCACCATCGATAATATTGAATTTAAAGTCGTCAGCGCCGATACTCGAAGACTGATCCAATTGAGCGTAAAACTTCCCACATCCAATATTGAAGAGAAAGTGACCTAAGGGCATTTCTTTAAAAATTAATCACTATGAGGCTAACATGCTGAATAAATTTCGGGCGTTAGCCCATCATCCTATCGGGCAGCTCGTATTGGCCTATCTTGCCGGCGGCTTTACTGCCCTTGCTTTTGCGCCCTATGACTTATGGCCTGTTTATTTTATTGCACTCACCTTTGTGTTACATCAAAGCCAAAATTTATCGGCTAAATCGGCTTTTGGTTATTGGCTTAGCTTCGGTTTTGGCTGTTTTTCAGTGGGTATTAGCTGGGTTCATGTCAGCATGGACCATTTTGGCGGTCTGCCACTCATAGCCTCTTTAGGGCTAATGGCCTTATTGGCGCTGTATTTGGGCCTTTATGCCGGATTAACGGGCTATTTACTGCAAAAAATAGCCCCTCACTCGGGTATTTTACGTAATCTATTATTGTTCCCCGCACTGTGGACCTTAACGGAATGGGCAAGAGGTTGGGTGTTAACGGGTTTTCCTTGGTTATGGGCAGGCTACAGTCAAACTCAAGGCCCACTCAAAATGCTCGCCAGTGTCATTGGGACCTTAGGGCTCAGCTTTGTTATTGCACTGCTTTGTGGGGCTCTCGCTTTATGCATTCAAAAGCGCTGGAAAAGTATCGTTATTCTTTTACCTATCACCGCCCTTTGCACAATACTTGTCATTAATACCAGCCATATTACCCCGACCAATAAAGACGTCAATGTGGTATTGGTACAAGGCAATATTCCTCAGAGTATGAAATGGGAACCTGAAGCACTGTGGCCCACCATGCTAAAATACATGGATTTAACTCGGCCCCAATTTAATCCTGTTAATAAAGAATTTAATCCTGAGAATAAAGCGTCCACCACCGAAGATCCAAGCACTCAAGTGGATGACAACAAAAAGGCCCCTATGGGAGTGGGAGCAGATTTAATTATTTGGCCAGAAGCGGCTATCCCCGCACCTGAATATTTAGTGGAAGACTTTCTCAGCAATGCAAATCGCGTCGCCAATTTAAACAACAGTGCCATACTCACAGGGATCATTAGCCAACAAGGCGGCGATTTTTATAACTCGCTTATCGTGCTCGGCAATCATGATAACAAACAACAAAAAGAAGCTGATTATCAAGGCAATGGTATCAATGAATATAAAAAACATCATTTACTGCCCATAGGAGAGTTTGTCCCGTTTGAATCACTCTTAAGGCCCATCGCACCCTTCTTTAATTTACCCATGTCTTCGTTTGCTCGTGGAGACTATCGTCAACCCAACTTAAACGCCCTCGGTTATAATATTCTGCCTGCTATCTGTTATGAAATCGCTTTCCCAGAGCAAGTCAGAGCCAATTTCAACAATGATACCAATTTATTACTCACCATCTCTAATGATGCATGGTTTGGCCGCTCTAACGGTCCGCTGCAACACATGGAAATAGCTCAAATGCGCGCAGTCGAATTAGGCCGTCCCTTGTTAAGAGCAACGAATACAGGCGTTACAGCGATCGTGGATGAAAAAGGCAACATAACAAAAGAACTCCCTCAATTTGAAACGGGAGTATTAACAGCCAAAGTACCTTTATTTACAGGACTCACCCCCTTTGCTAAATGGGGTGAATGGCCTGTTTTATTTTTGAGCGGATTATTTTTTGTCATTGCACTCATATTTCGCATCAAACAAAAGTAATCTTGAGCACCTAACCTCGAAATAATGCAGCGATAGACTCCTATCGCTGCTGACACTGATTTAACCAGAGCTCAGGTTAATCATTAAAAAGGCTGATCCACTATCATTTGAACTTGACCTCCTTCTTTTGACGCCGCCAAATCCATTCTCACCAGCATGCCATTGACGAACGCTCGCATCCCCACGCCCGCATTCCAACGCATATGTGAATGCAGTGTATCAATTTGCCATTCAGGTGCTACTCGACCCAGCTCGGCAAACACAGCCCATTGCCAGAAAGGAATTTTCAATCGTTTAATTAATGGAATATGAGGGAAAGGATTCCACTGTGGGATCATGCGATATTCCACTTGATAATCAATCGCGGCTTTATCTTCAAAACGATTGGCGGTATACCCTCTAAATCGATCCCAGCCACCTAAACTTAACCCTGAAAATGGCGGTGGGCGTTTAAATACCGTTTGTCCATCAATAATAGTTGTTTCATTCCAAGTGGGAATATTCAGTGTCCACACATCAAAGGCGAGTACTTGTTGCTGGAAAAAATCACTCGCCCCTAAATTCACATATTTGGCAAAAGACGCTTCAACAGAAGTCCACTCAACCGAGTCACTTAAATTGCCCCAATCATGTTTTAACTCTGCTTGTAAGGTATAGCCTCTAGTGGGGTTAATCGGCCAATCTCGATTATCAATATTAAACCCGACTCCCACACCTGATGTGGCGAATTGACCTATCCCATTTAGATCTTCTTTTCGATAAAATGGCCTGAGTTGTAAATAGGTCCGACCCGAAACAAGCGGGTTCCATGACTCCCCACCACTAGCACTGCTTGGTACCAATAATGCTCCATCTATTTTATAACGATCAACAATGTGTTTTTTACCGTTCCCTATTGGCAATAAATAATCAAAATTAAGCCTATACCACTGATCATCTGCACTAATATCAATGTAATCATTTTCACTAGAATCATTACTACGATCGGGGTAGTAATTAACGCTGCCCCAGTGGCCCGCAAGTACTTTGGCTTCTACAAACAACCGTTGATAAATTTGCACATCTTCTATTTGAAAATAAGCAATTTTTGAATCATTGCTTGAATAAATAAAATTAGCAAATGCGGTAATTTGAGGTTGGAAAATACCTTGGCTAGCCAACACCACACCTGCAGTTGCTGAGGTCGTTTGACTGTAATAGGGATAAGGGATGATAAAGTTTTTTTTGCCTGAACTATTCGCCATCGTCCCTTTAGCACCAATGACCTCATCACTTTGCTGTACTTGTATTATTTCCTCTGCCTGACACAAAAAACTGTAAGAAATGGCTAGCATACCCCAGTACTTATTCATACTAATTCCTTTTATTCACCTCCCCCTACAATCCTAAAAGCGAGGGACCGTTCGCGTTACAAATCCACTAAAACCGCAACTTAAGCTGGCTAAATCAGAGTCGTTATACGCACTTAACACATACTCGCCATCGTAAACACCTTCAGCTTATGGCGCTAAAGCCTCACGATAAAACTTATCATTGTCACACTCTGGACAATCGGGAATAAGATCTGGAAATTCAATATACATCTTGTGACCACAAGCCGTACACGCCAAACATCCTTGGGCAATGATTTCACCACTGACATACACACCTTGATGTTTAAAATCTTGAGCAAGCTCAGTCCATTCAAGCTGACTTCTATCGGTAATTTCACTTAACCAATGCCAAAAAGTATTTTTGGCAGCAATAAAAAAAGGACTATAACTCAAATCAGCATCATTCTTCTCCTGTAAAAAACTGGCAATATCTCTTTTCAAAAATTGTTCGACTAAAGCGAGTTCATCTTCTTTCACTTGTGCTTTAAGGGCTAAATACTCTTTCCCCTGTGACACTTCTTGATATAACTTCTTTATAGTCATATCGTTACCGAATTCATATTCTATTTTTACATGCTCAAATAATCGAGCATACAGCTTTAACAACTCCTGACTTCGCTCACTCATAATAAATACTCCTCACATGAACCTTTGTAATAATGCGCTTCTGGTTTATTCTATGCCCATATTTTACGCGCGCAGAAATGGCGTTAGTTCCAATAATAGGCGGCATGGCCGGAAAATGATTGATGCAAGAGCAATATAATCCTTCAACAATTGAAGAAAAAGTGCAAGAGCACTGGAAAAATACCAAAACATTTGAAGTGACTGAAGACGAAAGCAAAGAAAAGTTTTATTGTCTTTCAATGTTTCCCTATCCTTCAGGTCGCCTGCACATGGGCCATGTCCGTAACTACACAATAGGCGATGTTGTTGCTCGTTACCAAAAACTGCAAGGTAAAAATGTGTTACAACCCATCGGTTGGGACTCATTCGGTCTTCCTGCAGAAAATGCGGCCATTAAAAATAGTTCTGCTCCTGCGCCGTGGACATATGAAAATATAGACTACATGAAAAACCAGCTTAAAATGCTTGGTTTTGGCTATGATTGGAGCCGTGAAATTGCCACTTGTACGCCTGAATATTATCGCTGGGAACAATGGTTTTTCACCAAATTATACGATAAAGGCTTAGTCTACAAGAAAACCGCTTCTGTCAATTGGTGCCCTCATGATGAGACAGTATTAGCCAATGAGCAAGTGCTTAATGGCTGCTGCTGGCGTTGTGATACTGAAGTTGAGCAAAAAGAAATTCCTCAGTGGTTTATTAAAATCACTGAATATGCAGATGAATTGCTAACAGACCTAGATACACTTGATGAGTGGCCCGAGCAAGTCAAGGCCATGCAACGTAACTGGATAGGCCGCAGTGAAGGCATAGAAATGACCTTCCGCCTAGAAGACAGTGATGATGGTTTCGATATCTATACCACTCGTCCCGATACTGTTATGGGTGTGACTTATGTTGCCATCGCTGCTGCCCACCCACTGGCACAACGAGCCGCTGAAGGTAATGCTGAGCTCACAGCCTTTATTGAAGAATGTAAAAATGCCGGCACAACCGAAGCTGAAATGGCTGTTATGGAGAAAAAAGGGGTCGCAACGAGCCTTAATGCTATACATCCATTAACAGGTGAAGCGGTGCCAATTTGGGTCGGTAATTTTGTATTAATGAATTACGGCACTGGTGCTGTCATGTCAGTTCCTGCGCATGATCAACGTGATTATGAATTTGCCCATAAATATGGCATCAATATCAAAGGAGTAATTAAGCCTCTTGAAGGCGAATTGGATCTCAGTAAAGCGGCCTTCATCGACAAAGGTATTTTATTTGATTCAGGTGAATTTAATGGACTTGATTTCCAAGCCGCCTTTGAGGCCATTGATACCAAGTTAAGTGCTGAAGGTAAAGGTAAGCGTCAAGTCAACTTCCGTTTACGTGACTGGGGCGTATCACGCCAACGTTACTGGGGAGCCCCTATCCCTATGGTGACCTTAGCCGATGGCAGCATAGTCCCCACCCCAGAAGATCAGCTTCCTGTAATCTTGCCTGAAAATGTGGTTATGGACGGCATTCAGAGCCCCATCAAAGCCGATAAAGAATGGGCCAAAACCCAAATTAATGGCCAAGATGCACTGCGTGAAACTGATACCTTCGATACATTCATGGAGTCTTCTTGGTACTACGCCCGCTATTGTAGCCCTCATGCCGATGCCATGTTGGATCCTGCCAAAGCAAACTACTGGTTACCAGTTGATCAGTATGTTGGCGGTATTGAGCATGCCTGCATGCATTTACTTTATTTCCGCTTCTTCCATAAGTTACTGCGTGATATAGGCTTAGTCGACTCAGATGAACCAGCCAAACGCTTACTCACACAAG
The DNA here is from genome assembly GCF_023284005.1 of Shewanella surugensis. Classification (GTDB taxonomy): domain Bacteria; phylum Pseudomonadota; class Gammaproteobacteria; order Enterobacterales; family Shewanellaceae; genus Shewanella; species Shewanella surugensis. The sequence continues at coordinate 35,553 of NZ_JAKIKS010000012.1, read as the reverse complement.
GTATGGTATTAGCCGACGCTTTTTACTATAACAATAAAAAAGGGGCACGTGTTTGGGTATCCCCTACAGACGTTGTCACCGAAACTGATGACAAAGGTCGCGTCATAAAAGCTATCGATAATGAAGGTCATGAACTGGTTTATACCGGCATGAGCAAGATGTCGAAGTCTAAAAACAATGGTATCGATCCTCAAGCCATGGTTGAAAAATATGGCGCCGATACTGTACGCTTATTCATGATGTTTGCTTCGCCTCCAGAGCTCACGCTTGAATGGCAAGAATCTGGCGTTGAAGGCGCACATCGCTTTATTAAGCGTTTATGGAAATTGGCACACGACCATATCAGTCAAGGTCCAACGAGTGAGCTTGATGTTGCAAGCCTAAGTGCAGATCAACAAGCACTACGTCGTGAATTACATAAAACAATCAGTAAAGTCGGTGATGACTTAGGTCGCCGTCAAATGTTCAATACTGCCATTGCAGCGGTAATGGAATTGATGAATCACCTGCAAAAAGCACCACAAGTCACTCAGCAGGATAGAGCCTTGATGGCCGAAGCCTTATCGGCTGTTGTACGGTTACTTTATCCCATCATTCCTCATGTTACATTTAACTTATGGAATGAATTGGGTCATACTGATCCCATTGAAAATGTGCTTTGGCCTGAAGTCGATGAAGCTGCGCTAGTGGAAAACAGTAAACTCATCATTGTACAAGTCAACGGTAAACTACGCGCTAAAATAACCGTTGCAGCGGATGCCGATAAAGACACGGTTGAAGCACTAGCAATGAATGAAGAAGGTGTCATTAAGCACACGGAAGGGAAAACGGTCCGGAAAGTTATTTTTGTCCCAGGCAAACTACTCAATATTGTCGCTAATTAAATTAGCAAATAAAGTGCTTTGAAGATGTATCTTCAAAGCACTTGAGTATACTATAACAATAGCCCTATACAGGCATGACTATTGTTCATTTAACTTTAGCACAGATGATCGTTTCAGTATCGATGCGACTTACCGCTATTCTTGATACAATCAAGCATAGATCACCAAGGAATAACAATAATCCCTATGCTCATCAAACGCATAATTTTAGCTACTTTTACACTGATAATCCTACTCAGTGCAGGTTGTGGATTTCGCTTGCAAGGAAACTATCAACTCCCAACACAACTCGATACTTTGAATCTAAGCAGCCCCGATCAATATAGTGAGCTGACACGGCTCGTGAAAGAGAGATTACGTTTAAATCAAGTCACTCTCGTTCCGCCGTCAAAAGATGTCGCCACATTGCGTATTATCAATGACTTACTCGAACGTATGACTTTATCTGTTTATCCGACAGGTAGCGTGGCTGAATATGATCTCACTTACACGGTTTTTTATGCCGTACAGCTACCGAATGAAGAAGCCCAACCTTTTAATGTTGAAATTCATCGTGAATACTTAGACGATCCCAGTGCTGCGCTCGCCAAAAGTCGTGAAAGAAGCCTATTATTAAAAGAAATGCGTATTCAAGCCGCCGACCAGATAATACAACAACTCTCCAGTATCGAAATAAACTAATCCGAGTCTATATGTCGAAATGATGGCCGAGCATATAGAGATGAATAAGACTTAACCTAAAAAGTTTATAGCTAAGCCAAACACTAAGCTTAGTACAGCATGAGACCCTATCAATGAGAGTTTATCCAGATCAAATAAGCAAACACCTCACATCATTAAAACAATGTTATATGGTATTTGGTGATGATCCTTGGTTATGTGAAACCACGCGCAGTCTAATCTTACAAAAAGCAAAAAAACAAGGCTTTGATGAAACCATCCAATTAACCCAAGAAAACAACTTTAATTGGAATGAACTGCTCGAACAATGGCAAACATTAAGTTTATTTTCTTCTCGTCGTATTATTGAACTGACTTTACCTCAGGCAAAACCAGGCACTCAAGGCAGTGCGATGCTGCAATCTTTACTTAAGAGCCCTAATCCAGATATTTTATTACTCATAATGGGCCCTAAATTGGCTTTAGAGCAAACAAAAAGCAAGTGGTTTAAAGTCATTGATGAAGCTGGCGTATTTATCCCCTGTCCAACACCTGAAGGAACACAATTTCAACGTTGGATAAATGACCGTATTAGCCATTTTAAATTGCAAATAGAAAGCGATGCCCAAAAAATGCTAACTGGCCTTTATGAAGGTAATTTACTTGCAGCCGATCAAGCCTTGCAATTATTACAGTTACTCAACCCAACTCAGCCGATTAACAGCCATCAACTAGAACAGTATTTTGAAGATCAATCTCGTTTTAGTGTATTTCAGCTCATTGATACACTGCTGTATAATCAGAAAAAAAAAGCCCTACATATACTTGTTCAACTCAAAGCGGAAGGTGTCGCTTTACCCATAATATTATGGAGTTTATTTAAAGAATTAACCATTTTACTGCAATTAAAAACGGCTCAGGAAGATAAAGAATCACTACAACCTCATTGGAGTCAACTGCGGATCTGGGATAAAAAAAAGCCCGCTTATCAAGCCGCTTTATCTCGCCTTAAGCTATCCCATATTGATAACTTACTGATAAAAACATCAGCATTAGAAATGAAATTAAAACAACAAGGCAATGATGATTGGGTAGGAGTAAGTCATCTCTGCTTATTATTCGATCCCGAAGCCCATAACCATTTAGCCCATATCAAGATGTAATGCTGACTTCATTGCCCTTGATACCACTCAAGATCTCCTTTAGGAACATCTCATGCATATAGGCATTTTAGGCGGAACGTTCGATCCCCTTCATTTCGGTCATATTCGCCCCGCGCAAACAGTTTTAAAAACATTAGCTCTCGATGAAATTTGGTTAATGCCAAATCATATCCCCCCGCATAAGAATAGCCCTATTGTCACGGCGCAAGATAGACTCAATATGGTTAAGCAAACTTGTGACACGCTTAATCAATTTACACTCTGTGATCTAGAGGCTAAACGTAGTACCCCTTCTTATACTGTCATCAGTCTTGAGCAATTACAACTGAACCATCCTGAACATAATTTTTACTTTTTAATGGGAATGGACTCCTTTTTATCTATTCCTAAATGGTATCACTGGGAAACACTCTTCAACCTTTGTCACTTAGTTATTTGTCAACGCCAAAATAACATTTTATCTCCCAATGAAAGTATATTTACCGAATATACAAAACGCTTGACAAAAAATAAAATATCGCAACAAAAGAGTGGACTTATTTACCATGTCGATATAGAAAAGCAACCTTATTCATCGAGTGAAATAAGACAACAACTTAGCCAAGGAATAATGGATAAATCCGCTTTACCGGCTCCCGTTTATCAATACATCAAAGAGCATCATTTATACCAATAAATCACATCAACAAAGCAAACCATTTAAATCAATTTATTAACAATAAAGTTATTCAAGTGATATTGAACAACATTTAAAATAATAACTGACTCGACATGACGTTAACAATGACAAAATAAACACCGTAATGACATGACTAAAAATGATTAAACATAAACCATGACTTTATTAGTTTTTATTTTATATAAGTGAAACCTTTATGATGATTATTTAATGAAATAGGCATTGTATATAAAGAAAAATAAAATTATCCTAGTTCTACGCTAAAAAGTCATTAGCCCAAAAATTCACCTGTAATAACGCGTATAATACTATTATTTTTTGACGGGTATCGATTTTATTCATCACGCCATACATCATAAACATCAACTTGGAAAATAAATTCAAGTAGTAAGTGCTGGGGAATTACATGAGCGAAAGTGAACAAACCACTGACGAAGAAACCACTGATGAAGAAAGTGGCAGCTCTGAAGAGGGTAGTGAAGAAGAAAGCACTTGGCAAACCAATAAAAATGCTAAAGCCCTGACAGTATTAGGTCTCAATATTGAAGTCGAAAATAGTAATACCACGATTTTTGGTAATGAAACCAAAGCTGTATTTGGCGCTGAAGAATGGTATACCTTCGGATTTGATATGCGAATGAGAACCGGCTTGGCTTACGAACTCGATGTCGGCGAATTAACGATTAAAGCTGCAATTAAAAGTACTGAATTTACATTAACTGAAGGGAAATTTGTCTCAGAAAAAGCTGAATTTGCAGAAAGTGTGGAAGAAGTCATAGGCGAAAAAGTTGAAGTTATTGCATCTCGAACTGAAGCAAATGCATTGAAAATGGAAGCCAATGAAAATAATATCAAAGCATGTTCTAGCTCTATGTCTGTCATTGATAGTGAACTCAATACCATTAATAGCTCGATAGAAAATACAAATAGTCGCATTTTAAATATCATTAGTAATATTCAAGACATTGAAGTTGATGTCGAAAACACTGCGACTAAAGTCCAAGACGTTGACTGTAAAATTCAAAATGCAGGCTCAGTATTAAGAAATTATGAAGCTGAAGTCGCTGAGTCTGAAATGTTTATACAACAAGCTGGTATAATGATGTTAGGTTAGAACGTTTAACATTCACAGGATAAACTTAATCACAAAACAAACAATATCTCCATCTACAAGATTTAAGGTAAGGCTAGAGTTTATTTAAACTTGAACCTTATCTGTTTAAAGTCAGCAATTATCCTCCAATATAATAAAAATTTTAATTACTTCAAATAGATAGGGGTGGAACTTTAGTCTAAGCTTAACAAACAATCCCATCAAGTTAATAGCCTCCCAATAAAAATATCAAACAAACCAGTTTTATCATAGAGTTAACGGATTAAACATGGGTAAGGCAACGGAGTATTTGCAACGCACCACCAGTATCATGATCATTACCGTACTCAGTAAGTACATGACAGTTTATGCCTTTAATGTTGGGTTAGCGCGTTTACTCTCTCCTGCTGATTACGGTGATTATAAGGTCCCCGAAACCTTTGTCAGCTTTGGCCATCAACATCCTCTAGTGTACGCCACAGCCATTGTTCCAGTGATGGCTGTCACGGTGCTTGCTGGCAGTACATTTCAATATAACAACCTAATATACATGACTATTTTACCAAGGCGGATATTTTACCCCATCCTTAAATTAGGGTTAATTTTAATCTTGTATGCCGTCGTTGGAAAACTCACCGACTCGTGGGCTATTATGATAGCCTTTACCGCTATTCTCATCGTTTTGTTCTACCTACTTGTTAAAGTAAAACAGTTAGGATTACTGCGTTTTCAAAAAATCAATAATCCAACATCTCCCATTATTTGGTTAAAAATATCCATTCCTATGATGTTGTTATTTTTTACAACGTACCTTTAATCAAGTTGATATTTACATGATTGAAATTTTTGGGAAAGAGGCTACCGTAGGTCACTTTGCCACAGCTCAACTGACTGTCTCAGTATTATTTGCGATTCAATCTTCTTTTATGATTATTTTTTATCCCCTTATGACCCCAGCAATGAAAGCGGGCATGCATGAAGTTAGGGAGCTCAATGCAAAAGGGTTTCGTCACATACTCGCGTTTACCATCCCAATCAGCATACTCTTATTCATGTTTCCACACGCCATTCTATCTGTATTTGGGCATAACGAACCTGAAGCCGCAACGGCATTACAAATTTTAGTTCCCGGTTACCTTTTTAGCGTGATGTTTGCCATGCCTTATTCTTGGTTACAGTACACAGGACAAGAGCATAATGTCACTATTGTGATCTTCATCAGTGTATCCCTAAGCATTATTCTCGATGGATTGCTCATACCCCATTACGGCATACAAGGTACTGCATTCAGCCATGTTTATTTGCACCTTTATCGCCTTAAGCATCATGGTCAAAAAACATTTAGGTATTTACCCTTGATCTGGTGCTAATGCCTAAAATCGAATACTTACTGGCCCTAAGGTAAAATACTATCAAAGCTTGCCTTTAATATGGCAAGCCCCTTATCTATTTGTTCATCAGGTGCCGTTAAAGGAACCATTAAGCGTAAAACATTACCGTACGCCCCACAAGAGAGTAAAATCAATCCACGCTCTCTCGCTTCGATGAGAATTTGAGCACAATATTCTGGGCTCGGCTTGCCATTTTCCATCAACTCAACCGCGACCATCGCCCCTAACCCCCTAATATCAATTATTTGCTGATGATTTTTTTGCATTTTAGTCAGGGACTGCTTAAGCCGCTTCCCAACATCATTAGCGCGTTGCAGTAATTTTTCACGCGAAAAAGTATCAATCACCGCCAAAGCGGCGACACAAGCAATGGGGTTACCACCATAGGTCCCACCTAAGCCACCCGCCTCAATACTATCCATAATATCTGCTCGGCCTGTTATCCCAGACAGTGGAACCCCCCCAGCTATCGATTTTGCAAAAGTACTAATATCGGCACAAACCCCCATTTGCTCCATTGCAAAAAAGGTGCCTGTACGACCCGCGCCAGTTTGTACTTCATCAGCAATTAATAAAATGCCTTCTCTATCGCAAAGGGCCCTTAATTTCCTCATAAACGCGGGGCTTGCCACATAAAATCCCCCTTCACCTTGTACTGGTTCTATAATAATCGCAGCAATATCACTTGGCGCAGCATCATTTTTAAAAATACGCTCTATCGATGCAATAGCATCATCATCTGATATCCCATATAAGGAACAAGGAAACTCAGCCCTAAAAACAGCTCCTGACATTAACCCCATACCAGTACTGTATGGGTTTACTTTACCCGTTAATGCTAAAGCAGCTAACGTCCTGCCATGATAAGCAGAGGTAAAAGCGATCACTCCCACTCGCTGGGTATAGGCACGCGCCACTTTCACCGCATTTTCGACCGCTTCAGAGCCACTGGTAAACAAAGCTGATTTTTTATCAAAATCACCAGGAACCAAGCTATTCACTTTTTCACACACCTCTATATAAGACTCATAACCTAATACCATAAAGCAGGTATGTGAAAATCGATCGAGTTGCTCGATGACAGCCTGTTTGATATTGGGGTGTAAATGACCTGTATTGAGTACAGCAATCCCCCCCGTAAAATCGATTAACTCTCGTCCTTCGACATCCCATATAGTGGCATTTTCAGCTTTATCCACATAAATAGGATGAATTTGAGACACCCCATTCGCCACCGCTTTTTGTCTACGCTGAATTAATGCATCATTTGTCGTGCTCATTAGACTGTCCTTAGTTGATGGCTAACGGTAAATTCAAACAGACATACAGATGTATTTCATTTCAAGATACTCATCAATGCCATGCCGAGAACCTTCTCTGCCCAAACCCGATGACTTTATGCCGCCAAACGGAGCCACTTCAGTCGATATCACTCCCGTATTCACACCCACCATACCGTATTCTAAGGCTTCAGCTACTTTCCAAATTAACGATAAGTCTCGACCATAAAAATAAGCCGCTAAGCCAAATTCGGTATCATTGGCTTGATGTATCACATCATCAACATCACTAAATTTAAACAAAGGGGCTAAAGGACCAAAAGTCTCTTCAGTTGCAAATAGCATACGACTATCAACATGGGTCAGTATCAAAGGCATAATAAAATTCCCACCTAAATCTGACTCATTATGAGTTGGGATCAGTTGCGCTCCCTTAGCAAGTGCATCCTCCAAATGATGCTTAACTTTATCGACTGCGGCGCCATTAATAAGCGGGCCTATCGTCACGCCCTCTTCCGTGCCTATACCCACTTTCAGTTTTGAAACTGCCGCAACAAATTTCTCAACGAAAACATCATATATGCCTTCTTGAATATAGAGTCGATTAGCGCAAACACATGTCTGACCCGCATTACGATATTTAGCGACCATAGCCCCTTCAACAGCGGCATCAATGTCAGCATCATTAAAAACAATAAAGGGCGCATTACCGCCCAATTCTAATGACATTTTCTTCAGTGTTGGAGCGCATTGCTGCATTAAGGTCACGCCGACAGGCGTCGAACCAGTAAAAGATAACTTTCTCACATCAGGACTCATACAGAGTTGCTTGCCAATACTCACCGCATCTCCAGTGACGACATTAAACACTCCTGCGGGGATCCCCGCCCGATGTGCAAGCTCTGCTAAAGCAAGCGCCGTTAATGGCGTATCGGGTGCTGGCTTTACCACCATAGTACAACCCGCCGCTAAGGCTGGGGCTGCTTTTCTTGTGATCATCGCGGCAGGAAAATTCCAAGGCGTGATAGCCGCTGCCACGCCAACCGCTTGCTTTATCACCATCAAGCGTTTATCTGCTTGGTGTCCCGGTATGGTTTCGCCATAAACCCGTTTGGCTTCTTCTGCAAACCACTCGATAAAAGAGGCGGCATATTTCACCTCACCTCTTGCCTCACTCAAGGGTTTTCCTTGTTCTGTTGTCATTAATAAAGCTAAGTCTTCTTGATGCGCTATAAGTAACATAAACCAAGCTTTCAATTTACTGCTTCGCTCTTGTGCAGTCAGAGCACGCCAAGACAATTGAGCCACTTTAGCAGCCTCTATTGCCCTTTTTGTTTCACTTTCTCCCATTATAGGTACATGGGCAACCACCTCATTATTTGCTGGGTTAACAACCGCTAAACGCTCCCCACTATCAGCATCTTGCCAAAATCCATTGATATAACATTGCTCACGAAATAATGTAGGATCGAGTAATTGCAAAATAATCTCCTTAATTAACGATACGTCATTTATCTGAATATAGCTTAGTTCAGGCACACATAAAACGATGCCTGATATTGACTATTTACCTTAAATATTCTGATGTTGGCTTAGTAAATAATCAACATTATTATGCAAAATTTTTAGTAGACACTTTATCTCATTCAGATAAGATATCTTGCATCTCCTCTATGCTTGATAGTAGTAAAGCGGATAAATTTATGCAGTCAAAAGGAAACGACAATGACTCTTACCATATTAAAAATTGCTTTTGTCTTACTCGGCGTAGCCCTTATATACTTGCTCATTTTTAGCGGAAAAAAAGGCTTAGTGTTGTTTGAAATGCATTTTAAACAAGGTCGATTGGCCTCACATAAAGGTAAGATCCCCGACAAATTTGAAAAAGAATGTAGAGCGATTGCAAAAACAGAAAAGCTGACCTGCAGCATTAAATGTGAACGATTAAACAGTGTCAGACTGAATATCTCCGCTAATGTCTGTAATGCCACCACACAGAGAATAAGAAATTTATTTCCTTTTGAGTATTACGATAAAAAACAAATTGATAACAGTAAAAAGTCAAGCTAACCTCATACCATCTCAGCATAATGACTAAAAAGCATAGCGTAATTTTAAACTCTCTGGATGTGGGTTTAGGTCAATTTGAGTTTCAATGTAATTGCTAGGATACTCCCTTAAATAATGATCAGATAAGTCAGCTAATAACAGACCCAATAAACGATATAAGGGTGAACAATGAGCCATGAATAAATACCAGTCTCTTGCATGAAAAAATGAATTTACTGTTTACTCCATTGTCTACAAGCCACTGCTCAAAAATAACAAAGGCCAGAATAAACTGGCCTTCACATTATAAAAGTAAAAACAACACCGATCCTATTCAATAATTTTAGGATGCCTAATGGCAAAGCGCTCCAACCCCCAAACCAATAATATACCTGCAAACATCGCAATCACCGCCCAAATCATTAACGCATTTTGTCCTGTTAAGTGTTCAAATTGCATCGGTGATAAATTACGCTCTAGCAATGCCACCATTTCACCTTTCGAATTTTCTCGCCACGTTAGGGTTTCCTTCCAAGGCCAAATTTTACCTAACGTCCCTAACATTAATCCGGTGAGAAAGACTAAAGTGGCATCATGATACTTACGCAATAATAACGACAATAAATGACTAAAGCTCAACAAGCCAACCACCGCGCCCGCCATAAATGTTAGCATCACAGCAATATCAAAACTTTTAACCGCCCCTAACACCGCACTGTATAAGCCTAATAAAACCAGAATAAAACTCCCAGAAATACCCGGAAGCAACATAGCAGTAATGGCAATACACCCCCCCAGAAAAATATTCATCCGCGTAAACTCAAGTGCCATAGGGTTAATCATGGTGATCCCCCAAGCAACAGCCACACCCAGCACAAATAAAGCCAACCGAGCCACTGAGAACCCTGTCACTTGCTTTAACATATGCACTACTGATATTAAAATTAGCCCAAAGAAAAAAGACCACACGGGAATTGGGTAAGCCACTAATAAAAAAGAAATTAGCTTAGCTAGTGTCAAAATACTAGTCATAATACCGGTAAATAAACACACCAAAAACGGACCATTAATATGGAGGAAAGCCCCCTTTAGGCCTTTTTGTTTAATCACACCAAACAAAGAAAAATTGATACTGCGGATACTATTGAGCAACGTATCGAGTATGCCAGTAATAAACGCGATTGTGCCACCCGAAACGCCCGGAACCACATCAGCAGCTCCCATGGCTAGGCCTTTTAAATAAATAAACAGGTATTTCACTCATCATCCTTACAGTAAACGTGATTGGCTGAGTTGGATTATATACCCAAACTCACCGAATAAAGAAAATGAAAGTGAAAGTGACAAGTTTACCCGACTTTTTAGACACCCAGTTTACAGCATGTCGTTATACTCAAAAGCCTAAAAGACTTCTCACATCTCAAAACTGGCCTTCTAGCTAAAAATAATGTTAATCTACATTCTCAAAATAGACGTCAGACCAGATGCATCACACAAATAACTAGAACCTAAACAAACACAGTCAGAGGAAATCGATAATGCATACCGCAAAACCGACCAAGGTCATGGCACTTTATAATAGAGTCAGCCGTTTCTCTTATGGCAATAAAATTTTTTCACTCATTATAAGCCGCATGGCGCCTTACTTTTCAACAATTAAACCGTTAATTACCGACTTACGACCCCACCGCTGCGTCTGTTTAGTCAAAAAAAGACGTGCTGTGCATAACCATATCAAAACGGTTCATGTGATTGCGATTTGCAACGGCTTAGAAATGGCCATGGGCGTCATGGCCGAATCTTCCATTCCCGCTCATTTACGCTGGCTGCCTAAAGGCATGAGCTTAGATTATACAGCTAAGGCAAACAGTGATATTCGCTGCGTCGCCGAAGTAAAACCTGAACAATGGGTACTAGGAGATTTATTCGTTAATGTCACCGCTTATGATAAAAATGACATTGTCGTCGTCAAAGGGACCATCAAACTGTGGATCACAGAAAAACCGACTAAATAAAGCAGCGATGTATCAATGCCAGAGCTATCGCTTTGGCCCTGAACTATTAGCATGAGAAACGATATTAATACCAATCCGCCATAAAAAATCATTGAGTATCGATAAAAAATATTCTTTTAAAGCAAAAATAATGAAATACTATGCTGTGAAAGAAGGAAAATGTTAATCTCATAAACTGACATAATTCACACACATTCATCATGACTTTCGCTATTATTTTTCTCAGCTTACTCATCACCGTCCATTTATTATCATTCATATCAGTCAAAATAATACTGTTCTACCTTATAATGAGCTTGATGACTTTCTGTGCCTTTGCCATTGATAAATCTGCGGCAAAAAAATCCCAATGGCGCACAAAAGAACGCACATTGCATTTATTATCGTTACTATGCGGCTGGCCCGGTGCTTTAATAGCTCAAAAATTACTGCGCCATAAAACCCAGAAACAACCCTTTAAAAAGTGGTTATATCTTGTCATCATTATCAATATATTAATAATGTATACGGTATTATTCACTCCCATGTTCGTTCCCTTTTAACCCTCTTGAGAATGAAAAGACATTGAGTCAATAATAAGTAAATCGAAAATAAACACTGACCAGCAGCAAAAGTCAAACCACTCATAAAAGGATCTAAACATGAAAGTCTTGCTCGCCATTATCCTGATCGCAGGCGCTATTTTTTACTTTTATACATCGAAAAATAATCAAACCTTGGCTAAAGTGCAACTCGCTCAAGGCCAAGCCTTTTTAGAAAACAATAAAACCTCACCCGATATACACACCACAGATTCGGGTTTACAGTACCAAGTACTCACCCCCGGAACTGGCACTGTGCACCCCAAAGCTTCTGATACTGTTACCGTAAATTACGAAGGCCGCCTCATTGATGGCACTGTCTTTGATAGCTCTTTTGTGCGTGGTGAACCTATTTCTTTCCCGTTAACGCGCGTCATTAAAGGTTGGACTGAAGGTTTACAACTCATGGTTGCCGGAGAGAAAGTCCGTTTTTTTATTCCCAGTAACTTGGCTTATGGCAATAGCAGCGCAGGTCAGATCCCCGCTGGTTCAACACTCATTTTTGATGTCGAACTCATCAGCATCGATTAGCCCGTTTAATGATTTGAAAACGCATTATATTCAAGCCAAAAATTCACTGTAGCGCGACACTCAGTCTCACAATATCCCTCCCCCCCCCTTCTTTGGCTAACGCGGTTGCCAGTAAGACTAAAGAAGGGATTTCATGTTAAAATATCTTTACTCTACACCGTGTACCCACGGTGCAAATAACGTTCACAGTAACACTTTATTATTTGGAGCCTTATGTCATCACTTATTGCCACTCGTCTTAGCGCTATTCGAACTGAAATGGCCAAAAATGATCTCGATGCCTTTATCATCCCCCGCGCTGATGAATACCTCGGTGAATATGTGCCAGAGCATAACGAACGTTTATGCTGGGCGACCCACTTCAGCGGCTCTGCAGGTATGGCTATCATATTAAAAGCGCACGCGGCTATTTTTATCGATGGTCGCTATACGGTTCAAGTTCGTCAACAAGTTGATGGCAATTTATTTGATTATTTAAGCCTTACTGACACCCCGCAAATTCAATGGTTAATCGATACCCTCCCCGCCTCGTCTCGTGTTGGAATCGATACCCGTTTACACAGTTTTACTTGGTACCAAGCCGCGCAATCATTACTCAATAATGCCGATATAACGCTAGTGCCATTAACAGAAAACCCCATCGATTGTCACTGGGAAAATCGCCCACAAGCATCCACTGCGCCCGCTATCTTATTCAGTGAACAATATGCCGGTGAAACCAGTGTTAAAAAACGTGCCAGAATTGCCGAGAAAGTCAAACAAGCTGGCGCCGATGTGGCATTAATCACCGCATTAGATTCTTTTTGTTGGTTGCTGAATCTTCGCGGTCAAGATGTCCCACGTTTACCGGTTATTTTGGGTACCGCACTGTTACATAATGATGGCTGCCTTGAACTGTTTACCGATGTCACAAAGCTGCCTAAAAATATTCAAGAACATGTCGGAATCGGCGTAAATTTCAGTCCTGAAGCTCAATTGCAAAGCACATTAGCAGCACTCTCCAATAAAACCTTACTCGCCGACCCTTTAACCAGTAATGCTTGGTCACAGTTGTTAGCCCAATCCTCAGGAATCACATTACTAGCCGCAAGCGATCCTATTGCATTAGCAAAAGCACAAAAAAACATGGTAGAATTAGCTGGCTTTAAGGCCTGTCATGTTCGAGATGGCGTCGCAGTCAGTCGTTTCTTAGCTTGGCTTGATAATGAAGTCAGCGAGCAGCATTTATATGATGAAGCTCAGCTTGCCGACAAACTCGAAAGTTATCGCCTGCAAGATCCCCTCTATCAAGAACCCAGTTTCGATACAATTTCTGCTGTCGGTAGTAACGCCGCCATGTGCCATTACAATCATAACAATGGCACTCCCACAATAATGGCGCTCAATAGCCTTTACCTTGTCGACTCTGGCGCGCAGTATTTCGATGGCACCACCGATGTCACTCGCACTATAGCCATTGGTGATGTCAGTGCAGAGCATAAAAAAATGGTGACCTTAGTATTAAAGGGCCATATTGCACTCGATCAAGCTAAATTCCCGCTCGGCACTACAGGGCAACAACTCGATGCCTTTGCCAGGCAATTTTTATGGCAACACGGTTACGATTACGATCATGGCACTGGTCATGGTGTCGGCCATTTCTTAAATGTCCATGAAGGCCCTCAGCGAATAGCAAAAGCGGGCCATCCTGTGCCCTTACTGCCCGGAATGATAGTATCCAATGAACCTGGCTATTATCGCGAAAATGCTTTTGGAATAAGGCTAGAAAATCTCGTCGCCGTTAAGCGATGTGAAACACTCAAGCACAGTAAAAGTCAAATGCTAGAATTTGAAGCCCTCACCCTTATACCTATGGATACGCGACTCATCGATAAATCCCTATTAACCGTGCCCGAAATACATTGGCTTAATGATTATCATCAAAAAGTCTTTCAAGCCTTATCACCCTTCATGCAAGAAAATGAGTTAAATTGGTTAACGAATGCCACTCAAGCCGTATAGTTTATAATTCAACTAGGCTCACACTTACATAAGCCTAGTTGCCCCCCAATCGATGGTATTATCTAACATCATTATAAAATCAAGGACAATAAATGAACTACCCCATCACCGCTTCATGCCAATGTGGCCAAGTCAGTTATACTCTGAATAAAGCGCCCAATAAAGTATTAGCCTGTCACTGTAAAGAATGCCAAACCCTCTCAAGCAGCCCATTTAGTGTGACCGCAGTGGTCCCAAGTAGTGATATTACCTTTGACGGCGACATGAAGCAATGGAGCCGCATTGCTGATAGCGGTAACCAAAACCACGCTAAATTTTGTCCCACTTGCGGAACCCGCATTTATCACTACAACCCCGATATGCCAGATCTTATTAAGCTAAAATTAAAACCTGTCGGCGCCTCGATAGATACTGACTTTGCTCCTACTCTTCACGTATGGGTAAGTGAAAAACAGTCATGGTATCAAATCCCAACAGGTATTGAGGCATTAGCAAAACAGTAATACCCATTCGCTTACTTCAATTCAAAGCGACCCATGTTTTAATTCCAGCTGAATTCCGCACCTTCAAGCGGCTTGAGTATAGATAACAGAATATTGATTCCCTTTTGAGCTCATGCCACATCGAAAGGGAATGTCTATACTGCTAAAAACAACACATTTACAAATAACCCTAAAACCTCATCTCAATCTTTGCTATACTCCGCCGCCACGCTTAGTCTACTCAACCGTTTAGCGTGTGTAAGCTAATATTACAAAATAACTTGATGTGAATGACGAATAACAGGACCTCATAATGAGATTTGAATCTTTTAGTTTTGCTCCCGAGATTTTACGTGCTATCTCAGAATGCGGTTATCAAAAAATGACGCCTATTCAGCAGCAAGCCATTCCCGCGATCAGACGTGGTCAAGACGTACTGGCCAGTGCACAAACTGGAACAGGTAAAACCGCGGCATTTGCCTTACCTATCCTGCAAAAGATGGTCGATAAACCGAGTGAAACGCTGCGTTCTAATACTAAAGCCCTCATATTGACCCCTACCAGAGAGCTTGCTGCACAAGTTGCTCAAAATATTACCGATTATAGTAAGTACCTCGATATTAGCACCATTACCCTTTATGGCGGAGTCAAGATGGACTCTCAGGCACTCAAATTAAAGCGTGGCGTCGATATCATTGTTGCGACGCCGGGTAGACTGCTTGAACATTTAACCTCTTGTAACTTAAGCTTATCGAATATTGACTTTCTCGTGTTAGATGAAGCCGACCGCATGTTAGACATGGGCTTTAGCCAAGATATCCAAAAAATTCTTCAAGTGGCTAATAGTAAACGTCAAAACTTACTCTTTTCAGCCACTTTTTCCAGCGCTGTCAAAAAGTTAGCCAACGACATGCTCGTTAAGCCAAATGTGATCAGCGCTGATAAGCAAAATACCACCGCAGATACGGTAAGCCAAGCCATTTATCCGGTAGAACAACGCCGTAAACGTGAGCTACTATCTGAGCTCATCGGCAAAAAAAATTGGCAACAAGTGCTTGTATTCACCGCCACTCGCAATGCAGCAGATGTGTTAGTGAAAGAACTTAACTTAGACGGTATACCTTCTAGTGTCGTTCATGGCGAGAAAGCACAAGGCAGCCGCCGCCGTGCCCTGCGGGAATTTAAGGAAGGAAAAGTACGCGTATTAGTCGCTACCGAAGTCGCTGCCCGAGGATTAGACATCCCTGATTTAGCCTATGTGGTTAACTATGATCTGCCTTTTTTAGCTGAAGATTATGTACACCGTATAGGACGAACAGGCCGAGCTGGAAAAAGTGGCGTCGCCCTTTCTTTTGTTAGCCGTGAAGAAGAACGGACCCTTGCCGATATTGAAAAATTAATCGGTCAGAAATTACGTAGGATCACCATCCCAGGTTATGAAGTCGGCAGCAGAGATGGACTCATTAAGCAGTTACAAAAACGCCGCAGTTTTGCTAAAAAACAACAACGAGATGATAATGCGGGGGCGCAAATGATCGCTGAACGCAATATGAACGGTCGCAGGGTCAAAGTGAAAAATGCATCGCCAGCTAAAATCAAAAAATTAAAATAAACGCTTAATGGGGGGGAGGTATTAAGCCTCCCCCATCAATAATAAACAGCAATCAAGTCAGTGCTCTCTTTTTAATTCCCAAACTGTCAGTAAAGCCCCCATCTTAGCAATAACATCAGCTCCCTTTAATCATCCGTCTTGAATTAAACCATTTGACGCACTCATAAACTCACATATCCAAGTGGTTTGGATATATGTAGAATCAATTTGATATTATTAACAAATCTGAATTGGGTATAATGACGCTCTAATTTCTCATATGATCTTTCAACACTTCAATCATTATGATTAATTACCCCCCAAACTCCATAGCATTAAAATAATAAGGCTAATATTATGCGCTTGCTCGATGTCTTTACAAATTATCGCTCTTCCATAATCTTGATATTAGCGCTAGCTATTGGCGCAATGGTCGGTATTTATTTTCCTGAATTAGCCCACTCAGTTGCCCCTATAGGCAATATTTTCATTAACTTACTCTTCATGATAGTCGTGCCTTTAGTGAGCTTAAGTGTCACTTCTTCTATCGCCAGCATGACAGATTTGAAAAAGTTAGGGATTATTTTACTCGCTGTTATACTCGTTTCAGCAATTATGGCCATTATTCCATCGCTTACAATGATAAGCCTAGCCACTTTATTTAATCCCGCTCAAGGCGTCACCCTCACACTCAGTGAGCCGATGAATACAGGCGGTGGACATATGGATTTTGTCAAAATGCTCACCACCAATGACTTTGTCGGTTTACTCTCTAAATCCAATATTCTTGCGCTGGTGATTATGTCTATCATTGCAGGAGTTGCGATCGGCCAATCCGGTGAGCATGGCAGAAAAGTCGCTGCGATGTTACATAGCTTAAATGTGGTGATCATGAAAATAGTATCAATGATCATGATAGTCGCCCCGATTGGTTTAGGCTGTTATTTTGCTTCCACCATGGCTAACCAAGATCCTGAGTTGTTAACCTCTTTTGCGCGGGCCATCTTGCTTTTTCTAGTGACAGCTCTGATTTACTTCATTTTTGGCTCTACTTTTTATGCTGCTATTGCGGGTGGACGCCCAGCTATCGCCAGCTTTTGGCGCAATGTGTTTCCTTCTGCTGCCACAGCACTCGGTACCAGCTCATCCTTAGCCAGTCTGCCCGTGAACCTTCGCAGCGCACAAAAAATGGGGCTCAAAGAAGAAATAGCCGATATTTGTCTGCCCTTGTTGGTCAACATCAATAAGGGCGGCGCAGCAATGACAGCATCATTAAAAATTGTCTTTATCTATGCGGTGCTGGGCTTGGATTTTACCCCAGAAGTTTTCTTCATAACGTTATTACTCGCCACCTTATATGCTGTTATTGTCAGTGGCGTTCCTGGCGGGGCCTTTTTAGGTGAAATATTTATTGTCACCTCACTCGGCCTACCCATGGAAGTCATCCCCATGCTTGTGGTGATCGGTGCAACAACCGATGCCATGGCCACCGTCATTAATGTTACCCATGATCTTAGTGCGACTCAATTAATCGAAAAAATAGTCGGCAAACGGCTAACTTTTCATACCGATAATGATAAAGATCCCGCAGCTCTCAGTTAAAATGGGAATATAATCGATATGAGTCACTAAAGGCCCATAATGAGACTTTATACCCAAGCACAGTGAAAATATGCTTGGGTATATACGTCATAGAAATCAATAACGGACAAACATGAATACGCAAACTTATAATGAAGCCATCCTCGAACTTGCTACAGCAGGCTTACAGGCACTTGAAGAATTTAATGTAACAGCCAGTGTTAAAACCCCAACCACTCGGAGCCATTTTATTTGTCACTGGATGGTCAATGCACTAAAAAATAAACACTTTCCTAAACTCGTCGCCAATGATTTAACCCTATGGATCCGTCAGGCTCGTAGCCAAGGCACCAGTACCGATCTTCCATCTATCTTATTCAAGATCAAAAATCAATACACCTTGATTAAAGATAAACAACAAGGACTGGGATTAGGCTTAACAACCTTTATCACCCAGCTTGAACAAGAAGATTGGATCATTATCAAAGATCAAAGTTTATCACCCCAACTGAAGTTAAAATTGAATAGTCACGGACGAAGCAGCTTGATCATTTCAGAAAATGATTATTTTCATAATATTCAAAATGACGAACTCATTAAACCTGTAACCTTATACATACGCGCCGATGAAACCATATTGGTCGCCAAAGCATTAAAACATCATCTTTTGCTGACATTAGGTAATAAAAAAGCGTCATTCATCAAACATCATAAAGCCTACCACGTTTGGCCTAGTAATCTCGCGCCCACATTAAGCTTACTGGCCTAATCAATCACGCGATGAATAAAATATCTACTCGGAATATCAGGCATCACAAAAAATGGAGTATAATGCCTGATTCAACAATTTACTTTAAGCAAAGTAAATAAAACCATTTTTCTTTTTAGTCACCGTTAGGATAAGCATCATGGCGCGTAGGATCACCTATAAATATAACAATCAAGCAAAAGAAATCAATTTTGCTTATGACGTCTATCATGATATGTACGAAGCTGTTGCTGCTGAAGAAGGCATTGATCTCAAGCAGTATTTGGCTATGGAACAACAAATAGCTATGACCTCTAAAGGCAGTGCAGCGGTGAGAGACTTTAGAGCCAAAGAATTTACTCGTTTTGGCTTTAGTGACATTTATTTCGTTAAAGACGATCCTGACACCGAACAATAAAAGTGAATACCATGAAGCACACCAAGATAAGTCAAACTACACAAACAGTCAGGGGAAACAGTGAGCATGCCAATTATCCCCGAGCCAGTTTTTTTCGCCGGCTCGGTGCAATGATTTACGATGCCTTACTTGCCGTTGCCGTTTATATGATTGCTGGCGCTATCGGCTTTGGCGTATTCACCGGACTTGTCTCGCTCAACATGCTGGATATGAATGGCTTTGAACATATCTCTGATTTGCTTAATGGCACAGCACTATATCAAAGCCTCTACCAATTCTGGTTGGTACTCTGTGTGGGTCTTTTTTATATCAGTTTTTGGAGCTATGGCGGCCAAACCCTCGGAATGCGCGCATGGCGAGTCAAAGTACAACATCCTAACGGGCAAAGTCTGAGTATGATCACCGCGAGTGCCCGCTTAGTTTACTCTTTATTAGGGGTAGGCAATCTATGGATTTTACTCAAGGCAGACAAATTAGCCTTACAAGATAGTATGACTCGCTCAGAAGTGGTTGTATTATCAGAAGAAGCCAATCAACTGCGCAATTGGCGTGGTGTCTAGACCATCCCTTACCATACTCAAAATTGCATCCGAATGGACGCCATTTTTATTAACCCAAGTTCAGTTATTTACGAATAAAATACAGCGCACCAACACTGAAAATTAATGCCGGCATGCCTGCACTCATATAAGCAGGCAGCCCATAAACAATACTCAACGGGCCAAAAATCTCACTGCAAATATAAAAACTAAATCCGGCCACCACCCCTAATAATACCCGGGCACCCATGGTTGCCGTTCTTAAGGGGCCAAAAACAAATGACAATGCAACTAACATCATCACAGCAATCGTGACCGGCTGCATAAGCTTACGCCATAAAGCTAGCTCATAACGTTCAGTCGCTTGATTATTTGCCTTTAGATACTCTAAATAGCCGAGTAAACCCTGAATAGACAATGACTCAGGTTTGACCGATACCACCGTCAACTTATCGGGTGTTAATGTTGACTGCCAAATATCCTGCTCTTTATAGCTCACCGTCACTTTATCTGTTGTAAAGTGCGTGGTTTCCACATCATGTAATAGCCACTGCTCATTGACATAATTCGCGGTATCGGCATTAACGGTACTCACTAAGTGCAAAGTATCATCAAATTTATACAAGGTAACATTACTGAGTGTATCGACATCAACCACTTGGCCAATATTCACAAATAAACCACTATCCCTAGCCCAAATACCTTGATTAGATTTAATGAAACTGCCACCAGAAATCTTAATAGCTTGTCGCTCTTTTGCTTTGAGTTCGGCTGCGGGCGCACCCCACTCACCTAACATCATGACTAAGATCATTAACGGGATCGCCGTTTTCATCGCCGACATCGCAATTTGTAATCGAGATAATCCCGAAGATTGCATCACCACTAACTCTGAGTTTGACGCCATCATTCCCATGCCGATTAAAGCACCCAATAACACCGCCATCGGGAAAAACATTTCAATATCACGGGGAATAAGATACAGCACATAAATACCCGCATCGATCATATTATAAGTGCCGCGTCCCACCAACCTAAGCTGATCCACCCATTTAATAATGCCTGATAATCCTGTCAAAATAAGCAAACATAAAGCCGAGCTACCAATAATCGTTCTGGCAATGTAGAAATCTAAAATTCTCATGCCGCCGCCTTTTTACGCTTAAATTGGGCTAACAGCTTACTACCCCATGGCCTTTCTTTGCTTAACAAAATGAGTCCAATCAGTAAGGCCGATGCATGGATCCACCACATTCCTAAAAATGCAGGGATCACACCATCTTCTAGCGCTTTTCTACCAGCGACCATCAAACCAAAATAGCCCAAATACAGTAAAATAGCAGGTAGCATTTTCGCAAATTTACCTTGGCGATTATTCACTCTCGACATAGGCACAGCAATTAAGGTCATTAAAGGGATCGCTAATGGGATCGCCAAACGCCAATGAAATTCGGCCGTGGCTTCTGGTGTATCAATATCCATAAGTTTAGCCAGTGGCAAAGAAGAGAGCTTGCGTCGACGTTGATCCACCTCTTGCTCTTTAATCTGCATTTGATAACCCCCAAAATCGGTTATCTGATAATCTAAATCTTTCGGACGGCCTTGATAACGCACACCATCAGATAACTGCAATCGTTGCGCGCCGCTGTCATCTTCAACCACGCTGCCACTCTTGGCCACAACGACATTACTCATTCCCTTTTCATCATCTTTTTCGGGCAGTTGAGCAACAAACACATTGTCGAGTGTATTATCTCGTCCAATTTTTTCAACAAACAATACCGCTCGACCATCGGGACTCGTTTGAAAACGTCCAGCGGTTAATGCGGCGAGCCCGGCTTCAGATTGAGCATGCTCTAAAACTTGGTTTTGCCTTTCCTCCGCCCAAGGCGCAACATAAAGAGATAAAAAGCCCGTTATAACCACATTAACTAAAGCTATCAGTAAGGTAACTCTAGTAATATACCATTCACTCACCCCGACCCCATGAAGGATCACCATTTCATTTTCGGAATACATACGCCCATGAGCCAGTAAAATTCCTAAAAACAAACTTAACGGGATCACCAGCACCGCCAAAAAAGGCAGATTAAGTCCTAATAGCGTCACCACCAGTGAGGCCGGAAATTCGCCATCAGAGGCATCGGCAAGCACACGCACGAACTGTTGACTGATAAAAATAGCCAATAAAACTAACAGTACGGCTATCTGTGCTTTTAAAACTTCGCTAATCAAGTATCTAAATACAATCACAAGTAGGCTACACTCTCTAAACTTTCATTTATGCTGGTATCAACACAACTTTCATGTAAACTGTCTACTTTTAGTCGTTTTGCAACCAACAATGGCTGAACATGGACAATAATACACCAGAGGAAATAGCTTTTGGTGTGCCATATTTAGTCCCCATATTGGGGCACAAGCAGACATTATCCAATAAATAATAAAATTTGTCTTTAAGAATCTAGGAGAGCTCATGGAGTTTAGTGTAAAGAGCGGTAGCCCAGAGAAGCAACGCTCAGCTTGTATCGTTGTCGGCGTGTATGAACCTCGACGCTTATCGGGTATTGCCGAACAGCTGGATAAAATTAGTGAAGGTTATATCAGTAATCTTTTACGCCGTGGGGACTTAGAGGGAAAACCTGGACAAATGCTCCTGCTACATCATGTACCAAATGTACTCAGTGAGCGGGTATTATTAGTGGGTTGCGGTAAAGAAAGAGAACTCGACGAACGTCAATATAAACAGATTATCACCAAAACAATTAATACGCTAAATGAGACAGGCTCGATGGAAGCAGTCTGCTTTCTTACCGAGTTACATGTAAAAGGACGCGATACTTATTGGAAAGTGCGTGAAGCCTTAGAAACCACACAAAATAGCCTCTATAGTTTCGATGTATTAAAAACCCGTAAAGGGGAAACCCGTCGTCCATTGCGTAAGCTTGTCTTTAATGTACCGACGCGTCGCGAGCTCACTGTCGGCGAGCGTGCTATTGAACACGGCTTAGCCATTTCAAGCGGTATGCGCTTATGCCGTGATGTGGCCAATATGCCACCCAATATCTGTAATCCTGCTTATTTAGCTTCTCAAGCACGTCAACTCGCCGAAATACATGAAAGTCTGACAGTATCGACTATTGGCGAAGAGCAAATGGCCAAATTAGAGATGAACTCTTATCTTGCTGTGGGACGCGGTAGCCATAATGAATCCGTTATGACCATTATGGAATATAACGGATCAGCAAAAGGCAATGACAAACCCATTGTTCTCATCGGCAAAGGATTAACCTTCGACTCGGGTGGGATCTCATTAAAACCAGGCGAAGCCATGGATGAGATGAAATACGATATGGGCGGCGCTGCTGGTGTTATCGGCACCATGAAAGCCTTATGTGAAATGAAGTTACCTATTAATGTCATCGGTATTCTTGCCGGTTGTGAGAACATGCCATCAAGTAATGCTTATCGCCCTGGTGATATACTGACAACCATGTCAGGGCAAACCGTTGAAGTCCTCAATACTGACGCCGAAGGTCGATTGGTTTTATGTGATGTATTAACCTATGTTGAGCGCTTCGATCCCGAACTGGTTGTCGACACAGCGACGTTAACAGGTGCCTGTGTTGTTGCGTTAGGTAAATACGCCTCTGGCCTGTTTTCGGCCCATAATCCACTCGCTCATGAATTACTCAATGCAGGTGAACAAAGCGGTGACAGAGCATGGCGCATGCCGTTATGGGATGAATACCAAGAACTGCTCGAAAGTCCTTTTGCCGATATGACCAACCTAGGCGGTCGTGCTGGCGGCTCCATTACCGCAGCCTGTTTCTTGTCTCGCTTTGCTAAAAAGTACCACTGGGCACATTTAGATGTGGCGGGTACGGCTTGGAATAGTGGTGTCAATAAAGGTTCAACGGGGCGTCCAGTGCCTTTGCTAACACAATTCTTGATCAACCGAGCTGGTGTCGAGCAAGGCGAAAAATCAGCTTAATCTCAACGCCAAAGCAAGCGTGAATTTGGACCGAAGTCAATGAGTGACTTTGGTCTTAATTTCACAATATTAAACGCCTAAAAAGCATCGATCTCATTTTTATTTCCCAATCTAAATAAAAATCGTGAGCATCAATAAAAAGTACGGTGAAAATAAAAACGCTTTAGGGAACATTCCGAGTTCCGTGTACAATACCCAGTTAATCGTTAAGCCCAAATAGAATTCAGTCCAATGACCCAAACGCTGTTTTATCTGCTGCCTCCTCCATTAGCACAACAAAGTGTAGACCTAAACGCTGTCTATCAACTCGCCTGTGAATTGGCCCAGCACGCATTCGTAAAGCAACAACACGTTTATATTCATTGTGAGAACAAACAACAAGCTTATGCTATTGATGAATTACTTTGGCAATTCAAACCCAGTGCCTTTGTCCCTCACAACCTAAAAGGTGAAGGGCCCATTACTGGCGCGCCTGTCGAAATTGGATTCGATCCACTCGGGCCAAATAAAAATCGTCATCAATTGATCAATCTTGCAGACCAAGTCCCCTCATTTGCGGTAAACTTTGGCCAGATTTTCGATTTTGTTGCTAATAACGATACGCATAAAGCACACGCACGCGATCGCTATCGCCAATATCGCACCTTAGGTATCGCACTAGCGACCCAAGATATAGCAACGCAACCCCTTAATTTAGTTTGAGAAGTATACGATCCCATGGAAAAAACATATCATCCGCAGTCCATTGAACAATCTCTTTACCAAAACTGGGAAGAGCAAGGTTACTTTAAACCACAGGGCGAACAGTCCCAAGGCAACTATTGCATCATGATCCCACCGCCAAATGTGACTGGCAGTTTACACATGGGCCATGCTTTTCAAGATACCATTATGGACACCTTGACGCGTTATCAGCGTATGAAAGGTAAAAATACCTTATGGCAAGTGGGAACCGATCATGCCGGTATCGCCACTCAGATGCTGGTTGAGCGTAAAGTTGCTGCTGAAGAAGGCAAAACTCGCCACGATTTAGGTCGTGAAAACTTTATCGATCGCATTTGGGATTGGAAAGCACAGTCCGGTGGCACGATTACTAAACAACTGCGTCGCTTAGGGGCATCTGTTGATTGGGATCGCGAACGCTTCACCATGGATGAAGGCATGTCTGCTGCCGTTCAAGAAGTTTTTGTGCGCCTATATGACGATGAACTTATCTATCGAGGTAAACGTCTTGTCAACTGGGATCCAGCACTGCACACCGCGATTTCAGATTTAGAAGTCGAAAACAAAGAAAAACAAGGCAGCATGTGGCATTTTCGTTACCCACTCGCTGACGGTGCCTTAACGGCCGATGGCAAAGATTACCTTGAAATTGCCACTACGCGTCCAGAAACCATGCTAGGTGATAGCGCCGTAGCCGTTCACCCTGAAGATGAGCGTTACCAATCGCTTATTGGTAAGTTTATCCTGCTACCGATTGTTAATCGCCGCATTCCTATTATCTGTGACGATTATGTGGACATGGCATTTGGTACCGGTTGTGTGAAAATCACCCCTGCACATGATTTTAACGATTACGAAGTGGGTAAGCGTCACCTGCTACCCATGTTCAATATTTTAACCTTCGATGCGGCCATCCGCCCAATGGCTGAAGTCATTAACACCGATGGCAGCAACAACACACAACTTGATGGCAACCTACCTGAACGCTATGCAGGTCTTGATAGATTCAAAGCCCGTAGCGCGATTATTGAAGAGCTTGAAACACTAGGCTTACTCGGTGAAATTAAACCCCATGCACTTAAAGTGCCTTATGGCGATCGCTCAGGCGTGGTCATTGAGCCACTGTTAACCGATCAATGGTACGTCTCTGTCGCCCCGATGGCCAAAACAGCCATGGAAGCGGTAGACAATGGTGATATCAAGTTTGTCCCTCAGCAATATGAAAACATGTACAACTCTTGGATGCGTGACATTCAAGACTGGTGTATCTCTCGTCAACTTTGGTGGGGACATCGCATTCCTGCTTGGTATGATGAAACAGGAAAAGTCTATGTTGGCCGTGATGAAGGTGAAGTGCGTACCAAATATAAGCTCGATGACAGTGTCGTCTTACGTCAAGATGCTGACGTACTCGATACTTGGTTTAGCTCAGCGTTATGGACCTTTGCCACGTTAGGCTGGCCTGATAATACCGACGATCTTAAAACCTTCCACCCAACCGATGTTTTAGTCACTGGTTTTGATATTATTTTCTTCTGGGTGGCACGCATGATCATGATGACCATGCATTTCATTAAAGATGAAAATGGTAAACCGCAAGTCCCCTTTAAGACCGTGTATATTACCGGTCTTATCCGAGATGAAGCGGGTAATAAAATGTCAAAATCAAAAGGGAACGTGCTTGATCCTTTAGATATGATTGATGGTATTGATCTCGAATCTCTGGTGACAAAACGCACTGGTAACATGATGCAGCCTAAATTGGCGGCAAAAATTGAGAAAAGTACTCGTAAAGAATTCAGCGAAGGTATCGAAGCGCATGGTACTGACGCCCTGCGTTTCACTCTGGCTTCAATGGCATCCACTGGCCGCGACATCAACTGGGACATGAAACGTCTCGATGGTTATCGCAGTTTCTGTAATAAAATCTGGAATGCCTCACGTTACGTATTAATGAATACTGAAGGCGAAGATTGTGGTATCAATGCCAATGGCAAGCAAAGTGGCAGCTTAACCTTATCACTGGCCGATCGCTGGATCATCAGCCTATTTAACCAAACAGTAAAAACCTTTGATGAACATATGGAAAATTACCGCTTTGATTTAGCGGCCAATACGCTTTATGAATTCACTTGGAACCAGTTCTGTGATTGGTACCTTGAGCTCACCAAACCCGTCATGCAAAGTGGCAGTGAAGATGAGCTTCGTGGCACCAGGCACACCCTTGTCACAGTGCTTGAGGCCATGCAGCGTCTAATGCACCCCATCATGCCTTATATCACCGAAACCATTTGGCAACGTGTTAAGCCACTGACTGGCGTTCAAGGTGAAAGTATCATGTTAGCCGCTTTCCCTGAATATCAACAAAATCAAGTTGATGAAGCTGCAATGCAAGATTTAGAGTGGGTGAAACAAGTGATTGTGGCCGTGCGTAATATCCGCGCAGAACTCAACATCGCCCCATCGAAACCCCTCAATGCTTTATTAAAAGGTGTCAACGCACAAGATAAGCAACGTATTGAAACTAACCAAACATTCTTTACCACCTTAGCCAAACTGGAATCAATGACAGTGCTAGAGGACGGTGACAGCGCCCCGATGTCCAGCACTCAGTTGATCGGTAATATGGAACTGCTTATCCCCATGGCAGGCCTTATCGATGTTGCCGCTGAAGTGGCCCGTATCGATAAACAATTAGACAAAGCTGACAGTGAGTTTAAGCGCATCGAAAAGAAACTCTCAAATCAAGGTTTTGTCGCTAAAGCCCCTGAAGCCGTTATTGAAAAAGAGCGTGCCAAACAAGCTGAATATCAACGTGATATCGACAAGCTCACCGAGCAAAAAGCCGAATTAGCGAAACTCGAAAGCTAAAGCTTAACTTGACTAGAAGCATCATTTGACGAGCATTAACAAATCGTTAAATATAAAAAGCCAGTGAGTACATTCACTGGCTTTTTAATATCAACGCCCCTTAATTCGAGTAATTCCTAGATCTCAGCAATAAGAGCCACCCTATTGACTCACCTACACCATCAATGATCCCGCTTAACGTTCCAGAATCCTATTAACGAAATGACTATAAAATTATATTTTTCAGCATGTTCAATAAGTATAAATCAATGCCAGTGCTAGAGGGTGCTGTAGCGCCCCTATCATTTTCAAGCACTCAGTTGATCGGTCATATGGAACAGCTTTACCCATGGCAGGCCTTATCGATGTTGCCACTGAAGTGGCCCATATCGATAAACAATTAGACAAAGCTGACAGTGAGTTTAAGCGCATCGAAAAGACACTATCAAATCAAGATTTTGTCGCTAAAGCCCCTGAAGCTGTCATTGAAACAGAGCGTGTCAAACAAGTTGAATATCAACGTGATATCGACAAGCTCACCGAGCAAAAAGTCGAATTAGCGAAACTAGAAAGCTAAATTGATCGTATGATGTTATAGCCTAATCATACTCAATAAAAAACGTTCACATCCATTAGTCTCTTATAGATTAGTCTAGTACATCGTTGATATTAAAAACGATAAAATAGAATTGTTGATAAAGTAACCCGCAATTGCTTTCATCCATTCCTTATTTGAACTTAACATTAAATCGATTTCAACATCGAAAAAACGATATATAGAGAGAGACAATGACATTTAGACATATTCTGTTTTTTATCACTGCTGTCTATGCAAACAGTAGCATAGCAAGCAACCCCATCGAAGTGACTGAAAGATCGGTTAATCATCCGTATGACAACACGTTTCTCTCAATCGATGAGCAATTACAGCGCGATCAGATTTTCATTAACTGCATTGACCAAACTGAAAAATCAACAATCACGGAGGCCAAAGTACTTTATTCCGAAGATGAAAACTCAAATGCGCTTTATTTAATAAAAAAACGCCACAGCAGTGGAGCGGGTGGTGGGCTGGTCTTTAAAGTCATTAAAAACCCTAACGTTTGGGGTAAAAGCGATAAAGAAGAAGTGCGGTTATTAAAAATATTCCCCTACTCCAAAAGTAGCCTGATCCCTTCCAGAAACTTTACCGGCGCCTCTTTAGAAGAGGCTAATCGCGAACGCTTAAACTTATGTGTTATGACTAAGCTTGATGCTCAAATGCATCAAGCTTCAGCACCGGATGAAGCATTCCCTTCGACTTTTCCAATCTATGAACACATGGGGATGACCTATGTCAGCACGCATAGTCAAGCCGTTCCGTTTATCGTAACCGATTATGTCAGTGGTAAACCGCTTTCAGAATTTTATTTTGATCAAGAATCATTTACTTCCACACCTCATCACGAAACCTATGCTGATTTTCTACAATGGTTAACCTCATTTTACAGTCATCCGGTATACCCAGAACAAAAAAGAGATAAAGCCGCTTATTCTGTCTTTCTGCAACTGTTAACATCGTTGAAAACAGCTAATGAAAAGTATGGTTTTCAACATTACGATTTACATCCCGGTAATATTATTATCTCTAATGAAAACTGGCCAAAAGGTACTTACTTAAATAGTATTCATCCGATATCAAAAGCTAACATACAAATTGATATCAGTGAGACACCTAAAGTAAAAATTATTGATTTAGGGACATCTGGCATTGGTATCATTTCAGCCACTGATGCAAAATTCTTAGATAGAAAAATAACAAAGGCACTTACTTTACGTGCTAAATCCAGCAGCTTTAAATACTATTTCTTTGGTAACCGAGTGGCAAAACTCACCCCAGATCTCAGCATGTGGTACATCATTGCCAATCATGTCATCGAAAATGAAACAACATTAGAATGGAACACCGAAGAACAAAATGAGTTTATCTGTAATGATTATGCTTCTTGTTTAGCAGGCTTTCTAGACAGAGCGGCTCCTGACTTTGTTAGTATTCAATAATTAACCCATAAACTGGCAGGGATGCTAAAACCACCAGCATACCCCCAGACTATTTCCGAATTCCAGCCTCAATATTCCTATTTTAATGTCAGTTCGCTATTTCAAAAAAACCATAGCTTTAATCGTCATTGAAATGACTCGCTCCCATATCCATTTTAACTGTACAGTCACCGCTAATCCCCCTCCACTGTTTAAAAGCCAATTGAGTCCCCCGACTCCTAAACACTACACAGTCTATTACCTCAGTCTTTCATCAATGATCACCACAGTATCAACACCAAAATAAGAAACAGTGAAGCGAGTACACTCATTCGCATCCAATCTAGTTCTACAGCCTCTATGGGGTGAAGCCGAGTTAACATCGAACAACTGAAGCCACAAATTTGG
The DNA here is from genome assembly GCF_023284005.1 of Shewanella surugensis. Taxonomy (GTDB): domain Bacteria; phylum Pseudomonadota; class Gammaproteobacteria; order Enterobacterales; family Shewanellaceae; genus Shewanella; species Shewanella surugensis. The sequence continues at coordinate 5,873 of NZ_JAKIKS010000012.1, read as the reverse complement.
CGTTTTGACTCAAATTAGGTAAAGTAGCCAACTTAAAACAAAAACAATACATCATTTCATAAACGTTAACATTTACCGCATAACCCACTATCAAACGAATAAAGGTTAGCAAAACAAGGTAAAGCCGTTTTATGACACTATTTGGGGTAAGACAGGATGAGTCAGAGTATTTCCCACACAGGTAATGATCTGCGTGAAGTCAAGCAACTGGGCATGTGGGCTTCTATTGCCAGTTTAAGCTATATCTTTTGGATGGTCGGTGGCATGGAACTCATCGAACGTATCGCTTATTACGGCGTTAAAGCCAGTGCAGGTCTCTATGCCAAAGCCCCGAGCTCCGCTGGCGGTCTAGGAATAAGCTTAAGTGATTACGGGGTGATTATTTCCACCTGGGCCTTAATGCAAACGTTTATTCCTGTATTCACTGGCGGAATATCCGACCGCGTTGGCTATAAAGAAACCATTTTCGTGTCAACCTTAATAAAAATTGCAGGCTATCTGGTGATGGCTTTTTTCCCGAGCTTTTGGGGCTTTCTTATTGGTGCTATGTTACTCGGTGGAGGCACCGGTATTTTTAAACCAGGGATCCAAGGGACCTTAGTATTAGCAACCAATCGCAATAACTCTTCCATGGCATGGGGAGTTTTTTATCAAGTCGTCAACATTGGGGGCTTTTTAGGTCCTCTGGTTGCCGTCCATATGCGCCAGCTGTCTTGGGATAATGTCTTTTTTGCTTGTGCTACTATCATCTCTTGTAACTTACTTTTATTACTCGCCTATAAAGAACCTGATAAAGAAGCACGTTTAGTGCGAAATGCCAAAATAAAATCTGGAGAGCTCAAACAAGAAGTCTTATGGAAGGATGCACTCCATGAACTTAAAAAGCCTGTGGTTATTTACTACATGCTGGTTTTTTCCGGCTTCTGGTTTTTATTTAATTCTTTATTTGACGTCCTCCCGATTCACATTGCTGAGTGGGTCGACACCAGTGTGATTATCACCACTCTGTTTAATGGCGAAGGCACCAGCAGTGGCTTTTTACAATTTTGGCTTGGATTGGATAACGCCGGCACAAAAGTCATGCCCGAAGGTATGCTTAACTTAAATGCTGGTATGATCATGACCAGCTGTTTTTTAATTGCCGCTTTAACGGCTAAATATCGTATCACCAGCGCCATGTTAGTCGGCTGTTTATTCAGTATTTTAGCCTTTGTGTTTATCGGTGCTACCAATGCCGCTTGGATGATAGTGCTGGCCATCGCCTTATTTTCCATCGGTGAAATGATGATAAGCCCAAAGAAAAATGAATTTATGGGCAATATCGCGCCTGAGGGTAAAAAAGCCATGTACTTGGGTTTTGTGATGTTACCTCAAGGATTGGGTTGGGGATTAGAAGGCTATTTTGGACCCAAACTGTATGAACACTTTGCTTCCAAAGAGCGCTTTTCTCGCGAGCTTCTTGCTGAGCGCGGTATGAGTGAGAATGCCATTCATGCCATCCCTCAAGGTGAAGCTTTCGACAGACTCGTCGCTTTTACTGGCGAACCTGCCAAGCAATTAACCCAATTACTTTATAACACCCATGACATCGGCATGGCTTGGTATATTATCGGCGGCATTGGTGCCACGTCTGCTGTCGGGATCTTTTTGTATGGTCAATGGTTATACCGCTTACAGCAACAACAAGCGTAAGTCTGACTTCAAATAATCGCCTAAAGCTAGCAGCTGTTATCTGCTAGCTTTACGATCTTAGCCCCAAATAAATCCAAGATGTTTCCCTAGCGGCAGAATGGGGCACACACCATATGATCCACAGTCTTATAACTGAACTTCAGCCTGAGATAATCTGCGACTTTGCCCTACCAGCAAACTGGGCTCTAGCACAATATGACCGACGGATAAACGATGCAGTGCAAGTACTGGGTTCCTAAAACGACCAAACATACGCTTAATTTGATGATATCGTCCCTCCATTAAGGTTACCATCGCCACATATTCACTTTGTATTTCCAATTTTACCGGTAACGTAGTGATATCTTCGTAGGCAAAATACATCCCATTGGCAAAGGCGTCGATATAATCTTGAGTAAGCGGATTTTGCAGTGTGACTCGGTACACCTTTTCGACTTTATTCTCTGGAGACATCAACGCCTTAGACCAGCGACCATCATTGGTTAACAATACAAGTCCAGAGGTGTTTAGATCCAGTCTTCCCACAATATGCAAATCGTTTTCATCTGCACTCATCCCTTTTTCTAAGCCCTCTTCTAAGCTGCTTGCTAAGCCCTTTTCTACATAATTAATGCCTAAACAATCAATGACCGTTTTGTGCTGATCATCTCGCGTCGCACTCACGACACCAATCGGTTTGTGCAACATCACATATCGAGGCTGATTATCTTGTAATATGTGCTCATCCACACAGATATGAGCAAACTCATCAATCAGTAAATCTCTGTCTTTTGCCACCTTGCCATCCACCCTCACTTGACTTTTTGCCAGCATCACTCTCACTTGATTACAACTGACATTAAGCCTGCGACTCACAAATCGATCCAAACGGCCTCGTTTCGACTTCATAGTACCTCACACAAAATACACTTTAAAAAGACTCCATTAAGTCAGTAGATCAAAACAACCATACTTGCATTTCACAGCAGTTCATACTTTATCAATAACCTACCCAGCTTAAACGGGCACAACTTTATAGGCACAACGCCTCGCACCTTCAATAATATGCTCTTCGCGGCTCACTGCCGCAATCCCCTCAAATAAACGTTGAAACAGTTGTAATTCTGAACGACAAAAATTCAAACACTGACTCGCCGCAGCACAAATAGGACAATGATTTTCGAGCAGCCAAAAAATATCCCCTTCTTGCTCAATACTGGCCATATAACCTTCATCTGTTCGTAATTTCTCAAGCACAGATAACTTATCCAATAAACTGTCTTTCTTTTTCATGGCTGCTAAATACAACTCAAGTGAAGCTAACTCCCGATGCTCGATTAATTGTTCTAGCCCCTCATCCCCAAAAATGGTTTTAACAGAATCAATCAGCTGCACCGTCAATTCAGGATGACGATCGCTAAAGTGACTGTTACTTTGTGTCGTCAGTGACCAATAACGAGTCGGACGCCCTCGTAAGGCTTTTTTGTCTTCAAAAACCACATCGCCGCTCTCTTCTAATCCTTGAAGATGTTGCCTAACCCCCATAGTGGTGAGTGCAAGCTCATCAGCTAACACTTTAGCAGTTTGTGGCCCTTTTATTTTCAGCGTTTGTAAAATTTTCTCACTGGTTTTCATCCTATATCCTCATCATTCAATTCATTCTCTGAGGCTTCAGACCTTCGACTTCAAGCCATCGACTCCTGATTAGTCATTTCACGCTTATTATTACCCAAATAACAATTATGTAAACTTTTTTCTTTACTTTACTTGGTAAAGTATTTACCTTATATAACACAAGTAAACAAAAAAACATTACTAAAGATGAAATTATTAATTATTAGCGGCAGTCAAAGAGAAGCCTCTCAAAGCGCAAAAGTAGCACGCTACTTATCAGACACAAATCATCGATTCGACGAGATAAATCACTTAGAACTCTGTCGTTATCAACTGCCTTTTTGGGACGGTGAAAGCACAAGTAAAGTTGCCACCGACAGCACTTGGCCTTTCATTCGTCATCAAGTCAAACAAGCCAATGCCCTCATCTTAATTACACCAGAATGGGGAGGAATGGCATCCCCATTAATAAAAAATTTCTTACTCATGTGTGATAGTCAAGATACTGCCCATAAACCGGTGTTGTTAGTCGCCGTGTGCAGTGGTATTAGTGGGGCATACCCGATTGCAGAGCTGCGTATGAATGCATTAAAAAATAATAAACTGGTCGCGACACCGGATCATCTCATTATCCGTAATGTCACCGAAGTCTTAAATGAGCAGGTATTCCATGATGAGCGAGATCAACAGTTAAGGGAAAGGATCGATTACAGTTTGCATATGCTACATCAGTATTCAACAGCACTTGGGCAAATACGAACCCAACACTCAGCGATACCTTACCCTAAACAGCAAGAATACAGTTACGGCATGTAATCTATTGTAAAAGAAATAATTAAACAGGAAAGCTCATTTAAATTTTAAGGAGAAAATCATGATCCAACTCGAACATATCAACCTCGTTGTCAACGATATCCCCAAATCACTGGCTTTTTATCAAGCCATTTTCCCGCATTGGCAAGTCAGAGGCGGTGGAGAAGCCAGTTGGCATGGTAAACCCAGAAATTGGGTCCATTTTGGTGATGACTATCAATACTTGAGTCTCAATGATAATGGTGAAGGTGAAAATCGTAACTTAAGTGGACATCAAATCGGCCTCGCCCACTTTGCTTTTGTCACTCATGATCTTCAAGGCGTCATCGATCGGTTGAAAATCATTGGCTATGGCGTCGATAAAGAAGGTGCTGACAATCCTTATAGAGAAAACGTCTATTACATCGATCCTGATGGTTACGAAGTCGAATTCGTGCAATATAAAAGCGATGTCCCCAGTCAACGAAATCAATATGATTAACCAAGATATAGATTTAAATCAAGCAGCATAATCTCAATGGAAGTTAATCTAGTCTTTCATTGAGATCATCTGACAATGATGTATCAACTCATCGCTTTTAAATATTTGGCGGGCACAATACGCACCAGTAACTGCATCCAAGCCCAGGGCCAACGCGGCGCGTAGCAAGTCGATTTTTCAGCTTCAATGCCCTTTACTATAGCACGGCAACCCGTCTCTGTATCGACCATAAAAGGCACTTTTTTTACTTTTTCGTTCATTTCACTGCGAATAAAACCAGGATGAACACACGTCACTTTAATCAGTGTACCCATCACATCAATTCTGATCCCTTCCGTTAAAGATGATAAGGCCGCTTTTGTTGCAGCATAAACGGTGAGCGCTCGCCTAAAACCTCTTAGGGCACTAAATGAAGAAATCGTCACTAGATGCCCTGAGTTTTGTTTTCTAAAAATCTCCATTGCGGCTTCTGCCTGCGCTAATGCAGCAATGAAATTGGTCTGAGCGGTCTGTTTATTAATTCTAAAATAGCCCGTGCCAATAGTGACCCCCTTACCAATGCCTGCATTGATAATAATACGATCGAGCCCACCCAGTTCTTCGTGACACGCGTTAAAGACTTCAAAGACTTGTTGATGCTCATTCACATCAAGTTGTTTCACAATAATATGAATATTGGGATCTAAAGCGAGTAACTCCTGTTTCAAACTTTCTAATAGGTCAATACGTCTGGCACATAAGGCTAAATTTCGTCCTTTTTTGGCAAACTCAACAGCCATCCCTTTACCTAGCCCAGAACTCGCCCCAGTGATCAATATATTCTTTCTCATTAATTTATCTTTACTCTTAAAATGATGAGTAAGTAGGCTACTGATAATTAATCGGAATGTAAATATACCCTGACATTTGGTTCATTCTCCCTCCTTCGTTACACTCAACCGCATCTTCAATAAGCTTGGTGTGTACACAAGCTCATTGAAAGTGCAGGATCCAGCTGGAATTTAAAGTCTTTTAGGCAAGGGCGTTAATTGCTCCTGCATTAATGACATGAGTTATTGTCAAATGTGGTGTATCAATGAATCGTGATGTTCTGTTTGATCTTGAGTGATCCGCTCACCATCTTTAAATTGAATACCTGATATGACATCAGCAAGCAGCTTAAAACCTCGCAGGCGATACCACTTTTTTTCTGCTGATTGCGCCAGTTTAAACACCATCATTAATGTTGTCTTACGACTACCACAGCTTTTTACCTTATGTGTCCGTAATCGCACCGTCGCAAAGGTCGATTCTA
>NZ_JAKIKS010000011.1 GCF_023284005.1 Shewanella surugensis | reverse complement strand
TCATTTTTAGTCATTGCGATGTTCCTTTTGTTAATTGTTGATCGGCCAAGATCAATTAACAGGTTACATCGCAATGCTTTATCCTCATACACCAGAAACGACTATAGCTCGTTTGGGGGAACATTTACCCATTTTAATGCCTGATGTCATCATTAGACACTAAAATTAAGGGAGCAATGAATGCGGTTGACGATGGACTTGTTTAACGGTGACATTTTACCTATGCCACTTCAGTACTCTTTACTGAGTACTTTGCCTCTATAATCAGTCATATCTTCAAATAGTTCGTCATATTCTGGTGCTAATTATTAATCATTAACCTTTTACAGTACTCGTTTATGGCCTTTCTCATTAAAGGATTAATGATCATGAATACTCCCAATTTAACGTTTCACGCTTTAGCCCTCTCAACACTACTCACAACAGTACTCACATCAAACGTGTTAGCTGATCGAGGGCCGATCCCTGACATAAACAGTGATTCCAAATTTATTGTTTATTACGGGAATGATTTTTATACTAATACCCAAGCCAGTCCAGATAATTGGATCATTAATCAATCTATCATTAGCACTTTGTCTGGCTTTGATGTGGTCGTGGTTCAACCAAACCAATGGACCTTCACTCCCGAAATTGTTCAGGCTTTAAAAGCGGGTGGGGTGAATAGGGTGTTGGGATACATCAGTATTGGTGAAGACTATGTTAATCAATCCCTAGAATCCGCATTAGACAACGGCACTGGGATGAGGACATACGATCCATCCTCTAATCAACTTGTCACTGTACCCGCTACGACGTTACAGAGCTTTTATATGGATGTAGATACACAAACAGTCACTTATCACTCAAACGGTGATGTTGACAGTGTGACAACGGCTGCTCGCTTAACCCCCGATGGTCTACCAGATTTAAATCCTCACTTTTATGGGTTTATGGTGTATCCCGATGCGAATTGGCGCTGGGTATTAGATAACATGAGGATTGGCACAGCAAATGTCGCCGGCCGCCAATACAAGGCAGGCTTACAGCAATTAGCGGGTAGCAGAGACTCGTCCAATCTTCGTGATCGCTCAGGGAACTTCGGTTTTGATGGGTTCTTTTTAGATACTATTGATACGGCAGGGCCTTATGATAATGCTGGCTGGTACCCTTGGACTGCTCAGGCCATGCAACAAACGGTTAAATTCATTAGCGATCAATATCCTAATAAACTCGTGATGGCCAATCGTGGCGCATTTTACTTTTCACCTGGGCTTAAAAGCCCTATCACGAACGAATACGCAATTGACTACAGTATTCGCCCTTACGTGAATGCGTTTCTGTTTGAGAGCTTTCGCTATGACAGCGATCCCTCAACGGATGGAGCAAATGGTGTGTCTGAGTACTATAACGAGAACCGTTTTAACAGCGCCCCCAAAGTCATTGCTGAATCGAATCGAGAAGATGGCTTCACCGTGTTTGGTTTAGATTATCAAAGTGGTCGTCAACATGTTGAATTAGATAGTTTTGAGATTGCTGTAAGAGAAATGGGATTGGTTAACTATTTAGCACCGGACGGTGATTTAGCCACTCATAGTTTGGCGATGGCGGATCTGTTACCAGACAGCCACAACGATAGTACAGCACCCATTTGGGATAATACGGGTCATCATTTATATAACACGCCGAATACCAATATGAGAGTAGGCGCTCAATCTGTTGCAGAAGGGGCGACACCAACGGATATTGTTATTACGTGGGATACCGCCATCGATCAATCTTATCCCGTCCATTACGACATTTCGGTTGAAAACCTGTCAACAGGCAGTATGGCTGTGCATGATGATGTAGCCTTCACAACCAATCCAGCATGGTTACATAACCCAATCGCTCATAGCGCCAACCAAGCCGCTATTTCCGGTTTGACCATGGGGGATGATTTCCGTGTCAAAGTCTATGCAGAAGATGCCAAGGGTAGTCGGAATGAAGACGATCCGGGTATGACGTATTCACTTGCGACTCCAATGTCAAATCCTATTCTTAAGTCCTCAATTACGTTAGATGGTTTATTAGGAGATTGGTCGACGATTGCAGCATATCCTGTTGATCCTGACGATATCAATGAAGTCAGCGCTGCGGGTCATATCAGTGGTCAAGGCAATCAAGCCAATTGGAGAGGTATTCAAGTTGTTCATACGACCGATACAAATGAATTACTGATGGCCTATACCAATGAAACCAACATCTACATAAGCTGGGGTTTTCAAGTCTTTATCGATAGTGACGATGATCCTACAACTGGATTTAAAGGCAGCTTTGCTGGTATTAACACTTTTCCCATTGGCGCTGATTATTTAATCGAAGGGGTAAACGTTTACCAATATTCTGGTACAGGGAACGATTGGCATTGGATTGTCTCACCCAATAGTGGTGGTTACGAAATGGGCAGGATTTGGAGCGGCCAGACGGGTGAGGTATTTTTACCACTACATTGGATCGGCAGCCCAACTAACGCTATGAATTTTATTGTGTTCGGCAATAACGATTTTTATGTGGATGGTTTAACGCCCATAGAATTTGACTGGTATCCAGATAACGCGGCATCGGGTGGTTATTTTCGGTATCAGTTTTGATTAGGGTTATTTCAGTAAATAGCCTGCGGCAGACTGTTGTGCAGATACCTCTACGAGACACTGTGAAGCCATCCTTGGCCGCTTTACGGCTTCATCCCTGAAGTCGAAACTCGTAGTTGCATCTACACTGGATATCTCTGAAAGCAAAGAGGAAAAGCCAAAGCAGTGTGTTTAATCGATAACGAAATCACAATTCAAAGATGAGCATTTTATTATTTGGATTGCGGTTGAAGCTTGAGGGCTGGAGAGGTATTATCGACTGTCTAAACTGTTATCACCCTTCAAAAATGGAGAATACCGATATGAACAAGTAGCTAAAATTACACTATTATTTTTTATAATGATTAAGTGTATTTTGTCGTTGCAGATATGTTCATAAGGATATTTTTCTTACTGCTATTGTTTCTATACGTTCTATTATCGAAGAAGAACCATGCTTAGCAGTTTCATCATATTTTAAAATAAGCATTATCTGTGGTGTCTATTTTAACCTGAACATGTATTAGGCATTGAGGGTTAAAAAACGACTGCCATCATAAGCGTATTGTTAATAAGTATGTGATTAATAGGCTTATTATTGAATGCGCAGTGATGGTCGCTATCCTGGAAATGTATTATGACTGAAAATAATTTAGATAAAGATAAATATGTCGTTGAGCACAACGGTGTTGTTTGGGATGGTTATGCGCAAGCAAATGGGGCTTGGTCTAAGCCTGTATCACATGACATTATCGAGCAAGCGAAACAAGGGCATTGGAATGTTCATATAACCAAGAAAGCCTTAGATGATGATTGGTTACCAAAGGATATAAGAGGAAAGAAAATTCTTTGTCTTGCGTCCGCCGGAGGTCAGCAAGCTCCCGTTCTATCTGCTGCTGGTGCAGACGTTACCGTTTACGATATATCAAAAGGCCAGTTGGATAAAGATGATTTCATCGCTCAACGGGATGAATTGACGCTTAAAACCATTCGAGGTGATATGCGCGATCTCTCCGTTTTTAGTGATAACACCTTTGATTTTATCCTTTCACCTATTTCAAATTTATACATTCCAGCTTTGGATACACTTTGGCGAGAGTGTTACCGTGTGTTGAAACAAAGTGGCGTATTGCTGACCAGTTTTTATAATCCGGTTCTTTTTGTATTTGATAAAGATACGCTAACAATTGAACAAGGGTTACTGAAGCCTAAATATGTGTTGCCTTATTCTGACGTTAGTAGCTTGGAAGAAAAGGACTATAAAGAGAAACTGTTAAATGGAGATGCATTAGTTTTTGGTCATACATTGACACAACAGATTGGTCAACAGATGGAGGCTGGATTTGTGGTATCAGGATTTTATGAGGATGATCACCCGAGTCCTCGTTTCCTTATTGAGCAATATATGCAAACCATGATAGCGGTAAGATCCGTTAAATTGTAATTTGTTATGCGCCAAAGTAAGCAGGACTTTGAATGAAGGTTGATGACATTTTTCTTATCGGAGTTATTTTATTTTTACTAGGTTTGGTGATAGTCATATCTTCATTGCTATCTATCGCTTCTAGCGGGGTGAGGTTGTGGATTGTTTGATTTATCACCTGCGGTGAGGCTTAAAGTCGTGAATTCCCATTCACACTGGGTGAGTCATGATTAGCGTCTTAGTATGTTTGTATTTGATGATTTAATGGCAACCATAGCTTTACTGATGTTAATTGCCGCTGCAGGCTTTTGTGCAGATACTTTATTGAGACGTCACAAGGCAAAGCCTCTGCCTGTTTAGAGACTTTTTTTAGTACACTCGCATTGATTGATAATAATGTTCAGCCATGATGACTCTCAAGGTCTTCAAATGAAGGATGTGGGTGTTTTCTATGCAATGAACCTTGGCCATTGAGTGTCGTTAAGAAGGCGAGGGTAGTGGCACTGTATGGACATGATGTAAGCAAAGTATGTGAATAAAGAATGGGAAAGTTGAACTGTATGGAAAGTCAGTGCATTAAAAAGACGTTTAGAAGTCAAATTTATAGTGGAACGATCCGGGATTACTGGCTGTATGTGCCAGCGCAATATGAGGAAAATACGCCAGCTAATTTAATGGTATTCCAAGATGGCTATTACAACATCGATGAAAGTAAACCAATGCAAGCAGTTCAAGTTATTGACCGTTTAATGGTGGCTAAAAAGATCCCTACAACGGGTTGTGTGTTCATCAACCCCGGCATTATCGAAAAACCGACTAAACCAGAACACCATCCTGATCCACAGCGTAGCATTGAGTATGATCCGGTCAATGATCAATATAGCCAGTTTCTCATCAATGAGTTGTTACCAGAAGCATTTTTATAAGCTTTCCATTATAAAAATTCATTTATTGATATATGGCTTAGATAATGGCTCGGGTGTTCTTGAGCCCTAAATGGGTTATAGCTTATTATCCATTTACGCGTTTATTTATAAAGGACTGGTTGGAAGCTTGCAAGAATTAGATGCTTATTGGGGGGGAAATGATTTCAAGTGGTAATATTATGTTGACAGGATGTACCTGAAAGCTCCTATTACGGCGGATAAATCATGAAAAAACCATTAACACAGGTTGATCACAACTTGATTGAGTGTTTAGTTAACTACATGTTTATAAAAGGGAAGAGTGAAGCGCCTGACGCTCTTAAATGTGTAGAGTGTTGGTTTAAGAAAAGCACTGTGATTGACAGAGATATTCGCCATTGTTTTGGTCAGCATGTTGAGCTAGCAATTAAAGGACATTATAATTATTGGATGCAATCTCCGATTGGTTGCCTTGGACTGATGATTCTTGTTGATCAATTTCCACGTAATATTTATCGTGACACTACTGCTATGTTTGCAGGCGAGAAGGTCTCCCGAGAAATTGTCAATAAGCCACATGATTGGCAATCTGTTCTCTCTCCTGTTCATCAGTTATTTACTCCTGCATTGATCTTAACTCACCATGAAGATCTTGAATCTCAAAAGCGATGTGTTCAGCATTATCAGGAAATTAAAGAGCGTTTGCCACCTGATTTTCATGGATTTAGGTCAATTTTCATCAAACATTTGGAGGTCATTGAATAATTTGGTCATTTTCCTCATCGTAATGGCATACTCAGGAGGAAATCAACTCCTGAGGAAATCGAATTTATGCTCGATCCTTCTCATCGGTTTGATCTTGCTGCTCGCATTGATCCGGAGACTGGAAAAATGGTGTTTGGTCGAAACCCCAATGCGTTATGGACATTATTTTACAGTGAGTTGAAAGCTCAAAAGCAGTTTGAATACCTGTTAACGGGTGGAAACGTTGGATTGTCAGCTTATCGAGTTTCTCAAGAAACTAAGGATGAATATCTGACACTGTTTGGCCAACTTGATGTTGACGGAAGTGGGAATTTAGATGCTCAAGAACTTGCCGTGATATTCGAAGCGACTGGAAAGACTTATTCCAAGAAAAAACTTCAGAATCTTGTTACCAACCTTGGACAACATAATCGAAATGGCCTAATTGGTATTGGTTTCGAACAGTTTATTGAAATAATGGAAACAGATTTGGAGGAATTGTCAATTCCTCCAACTATTAGCGATTTTTTTTCAATTTTTGATTCGAATGGGGATGGACAAATCAGCATTGAGGAGTTGTTTTTTTGTGTTAATGCGATTAATCCGAGAATTACTCGTTCCGAGGTTGAGAGTATGTTCAAATATGCAGATCTTGATGGTAATAAATCGATTTCACGGGGTGAATTTCAGCAACTCGTGATTGAATTACACATCAAAGACTGAAAGAAGGAAAGAAAGTATCACATGTCTTGAGAACATGACATTGAGGATATTTATTATGATGTATTGGGTAGCAACTAACCGAGACACTCATAATTATCTTATCTATAATGTATTGAAAGTGTAAGTTTTTGAAAATAAAGCCAGTGCTACACTTGGGATCATTGAGGTGACGAGTTGGAAGCTTTGGCAGGTGGTTCGGCACTTGGCCATCATTATTTTTCTGGAAAAACTGAGTCAATAATACATAAATTATTTATGATACGACATATTAGCAAGATGCGTTATTGCTGAGTAAGTACTGGTTACATGGTTAATAAAAGTTGTGCTGATCGCACATGCGGATTATACAAAGGTTATTAAGGAGGATTTAGGTTATGTCATCCAGTTTAAAGCTCAATTATGTAGAATTTCCTGCAAGTGATATTCCAGCGACAAAGTTATTTTTGGAAAAAGCTTTTGGGTGGTCATTTCAAGATTTTGGCCCAGACTATTCTGCTTTTTCTGATCAAGGACTTGACGGTGGTTTTTATCAATCTGAGTTAACGTCTGTTGCGTCTAATGGCTCAGCTTTGCTTGTGTTAAAAAGTAATGATTTAGAACATACACAATCAGTCATTGAATCAGCGGGTGGTAAAATATCAGCCCCAATTTTTTCATTTCCTGGAGGTCGTCGCTTCCATTTTATCGAGCCTAGTGGTAATGAATTTGCAGTGTGGTGTTTAATGAGTACTTAGCAAACGCTTAACAATAATGTAAAGCGGGACGGCTAACTCGTTTTGTGTCCTTTCTTTGGCTAGCCTCTTACATAAGGGGGCATTTGATCATACCTCGACTCACTAAATGGCTCCGTAAAGGGTTGGTTAAAGGTTATGCAATGGTTAGCATTTGGTGGTAAATTGATTATTTTACAGTCAGTTGTTTACAGTGGTCAGTCAGTAATGCTACCTTTCATTACAAATAAAATGGTTTACTGACAAAAGATGAGGCCGAGGGTCAGAGTAAGAGTCCTAGAGTGGCGAAGTGTATTGTTATGTGGTGATCTAGCGTTCGTATTGCAATGAAATAGAGCGGTCTACATATTGCTTTTAGTCAAAGGAAGAGGATATATGCAAGCTTTACTTGGTCACAGAGTGATTGCTTCTTTGATCATTATTACGCTAATGGCGAATGGGAGAATGTTTTCTTTCATCGGAGGGGTGTCGTTTAGCAATAATCTGTTCCCTATTTTGTTTAATATTGCTTGGAGTTTGTTGTTACTGGCGACTGCTGTAGGGTTGTTTTTAAAGCGTCATTGGGGGCATTTGTTATTCTATCCGGCAGTATTGTTAACGACGCTTGGTTTTGGCATTTCACTGGTTCCTTTTGTCCCCAGTTTATTCCCATTAGCAATCAGTTTTTGGGTAACGTTAGGTATTAACTCGGTGATGTTACTCATTGTGATAAGGCTTCATTGGCAAGCAATCACCGCATCCAAGCTATCACAGCAACGCCATCAATCATCCTACAAATGAAACGACTTAACGGTTTTTGTTTATTGATCAGGCTGATTGATTCGATCCCTTTTATCAGGATCATGAGGTGACTTAATAAGCCGAGGAGGATATTTTTTATTGATAAGGAGACCGACATTGACAATAAAACAATACGTTAATAATTAGAGTGAAAAAACCGATTGAAAATAGCCCTTTGGGGCGGATGTTATATTTTAGGGGTTCCATTGAAAAATTCATTGAATAAATATTTGTTTGTGATTGCGTTATGTGTGGCTTTTCCCGCTACGTCAGAGGAAAGTGAAGCACTTACCGTCGACCAAGTTGCGTTAAACCGAGCTGATCTGGCTTTTCCAAATGTAGACAATATCAAGCCCGATATGAGTGATTTTGGCATTCAGAGTTATGTGCTGATGAGTAATGACTTAGGTGAGCGCTGGGCCGTCTTGACAATAAAAAATGAGGCTTCAGGCCGACGTACGTTAAATCAAGAGCATTTATTAGCTATTTTGGCTAATGGCGATCATATTTTTCCGAAAGCGTTTTACCAGACTTTTAATGGCAATGAAACCATCTCGGTTACCATCGCCTTTGGTAAGAGTAAGTTCCCTGTATTAGCGATTTACTCGCGCACATAAATCATCAGTAAAAAGACAGTCGCCTTGATGATTTTATCAAAGCGACGCTGTCATGACTTAGCATTTTAGGCCGGGCTGATTTTATCATTGATGACGCAGGGTGTATTAAAGTTAGTCACAAAGTCAATATTTAAGTAATTGATAAATAGTGCTATTAGAGGGGTTTTGGTTTTTAATGTTCATTGCCCTTCATATACAAAATCCTGAGGGACCCCTCAGGCTTGGGTATATAGCAACGGATGGATTTTCTATGAAAATCTTTCATACTATGATGACAACAAATAATAAACAGATTGCAAACTATGGCTACTCAATTATTTGGTAAAACGGATGACGGAGACAGTTGTACCCTTTTTACGTTGAATTCTGGTAACGGATGCAATGTCAGTCTCTCAGAATTTGGAGCGGCAATTACCTCTATTAAACTGACCAATGCTCATGGCGTGTCTCAGGAAATTTGTTTGGGTTTTGATGTGTTGGACGGTCAGCAAAAAGATCGGCAACATATAGGGGTGACGGTGGGGCGTTATGCAAACAGAATTGCTAATGCGTGTTTCGAACTCAATGGCAAAACCTATCATCTTGATGACAATATACCGCCACATCAACTTCATGGTGGCCATGAAGGTTTTGGGCGTAAAATGTGGCTGGGAACCTCTGTCTTAGAAAATGAAAACCCAGTCATACGTTTCACTTACACCAGTCCTGATGGTGAGATGGGATATCCTGGGAATGTAAATTGTTCTGTCACTTATCGTTTGAGCAGCAATAATGTTTTAGCTATTTTATACCAAGCGATTTCCGATAGAGATACTTATGTAAATCTGACAAACCACGCCTACTTTAATTTAGGAAGCCGTGATCATATTTTAGATCATGAAGTCAAAATTTATGCTGAAGCAATGACGCCAGTAAACCGCTCACTCCTTGTAATCGGAAAAATAGAATCGACGCAACACGGCCAGTTTAATTTTTCGCATTCGCGTCCTATTCGCTTTGGTATTGAAAACCCCAATCCGCAAATGAGATTAGCGGGTGGGTATGACATAAATTATATTATCGGTTTGAATGATGGGAAGTTGAAACCACATGCTGTGGTTTGTTGTGCAGAAACGGGTATTAAACTGGTAGTGAAAAGCACCCAACCTTGTTTACAGTTTTATACGGGTAATAACCTCAACAATACTCCTGCACGCGATGGTACTCGATTAAAAAAACATGGCGGTTTTTGCCTAGAAGCACAAGATTATCCTAATGGCATGAATGTGGATAATCTACTCGTAAAGCCCTTAAAAGCAGGAGAGTTATATCATCAAGTTATCGAGTATCACTTTTCAACCTATGAGGCATCGGAATGAACATCACCACCCTTATATACCCGTATTGCCCAGAAGCATGTGTTATCCCGCGACGACATTGATGCATCCTTCATATAATGCAATGGGTAAAATTTGTCCTTACTCTTACTAATTAATATCAGCATAATGTTCATTGATGTATTTTAATACGGCCAACGTTTCATTTGCGGTGCGTATTGAAATCGCATAGGGCTCCTAAAAGGGTTTGAGGTATAAGACTCTTGGTCTTTTTAATCTCAGTAGGGTTTAATTCCTCGTTGCTTGCGGCGTAGAAGTATTTAGAGTTTGGAGTCATTTAGATACCCCTCTTCGCGTAGCGAATTTGAGCCTAAGCGAAAAGCCTTGGCGTGGGGTCGTTGATTGTTTGCTCATTAAGCCGTTCTTATTTCAATTATTCTTTAATAACGACGCTCGTTTCATCACTACAGCCATAACTCTGTTTATAAAAATCAGCAGCTTCGCATTATCACACCTAAGCTTATGCATATAACGACAAGGAAGCTTAAGGAAAACAAATGTCTCTAATGGGGAAGGGGTTGATCAGTTTGAGTTTGGTGGGCGTTGTATTATGTTTAATGGGTTGTGAGAAAAAAGAATTAGCGCCGACAGAGCCTATTATTCGTCCGGTAAAAATATTTAAAGTTGAAATGAGTGAGGCTGGCACTATTCGTCATTTTCCAGGTCGAGTTGAAGCCTCCCAGCGGGCCGATCTTGCCTTTAGAGTCAGTGGTACTTTGAATAAGTTGTGGGTCAAAGAAGGGGATTTGGTTGATAAAGATCAACTTCTTGCTGAGTTGGATGATACTGATTTCAAAATCAACGTTCAAGACAAACAAGCCAGCTATGATAAAACAAAGCGTAATTTTGAGCGGGCAAAAGAGCTCATTGTGTCAGGTTATATTTCAAAAATGGATTATGATCGGATGGAGTCCGATTTTAAAAAAGACACTGCGGCATTAGCGAATGCTAAACAGCAATTGGCTTACACGCAATTAGCCGCCCCATTTGCCGGACAAGTCGCCAGACGATTTGTCGATAACTTTGAAGAAATTGCTGCTAAGCAGGATGTTTTTGCTCTTCAAGGAGTCAATAGTTTAGATGTGGTGATTAATATTCCCGAGTCCATCGTACGAAATTTACGGGCGAGTGCAGTAGAGGAAAGGAAGCGAAATCTTACTGTTTACGCTGAGTTTGACGGCAAGAAAGAACATCATTTCCCATTACAAGTTAAAGAAATAGCCACCAAGGCCGATCCCGATACGCAAACGTTTCAAGTGCGTTTAACCATGCCATCACCTAACGTTTTTACGGTATTACCTGGCATGACTGTCAGTGTGGTGATTGATTTTTCAAAATTCACTCAAGCCGAGCCTGTTTTTTGGATCCCGTCTTCTGCGGTGGTCGCTAATTCGGTTTTAGGCTCGCAAGTATGGGTACTCGATCCAGACACTATGACCGTCAGTGCGAAGGCGGTGAAAGTCGGGCGTATGAAACGCGATCAAATACAAGTGACAGAGGGGCTTAGCGGCAATGAAGAGATTGTTGCTGTTGGGGCAGCCTATTTGGCACAGGGGATGACGGTTTCTCGTATGCCGCAATCTGAGCAGGCGATCCCTCGAACAGGTGAACCAAATCAAAAGCAGGCTGAAGGGGAATAGCAACATGAATATTGGTGAGTATTCAGTTCACAATAAAGTTATTTCTTGGTTATTTATCATTGTGCTATTGGGCGGCGGGATCATTGCGTTCAATCAAATGGGCAAGTTAGAAGATCCGGAATTTACCATTAAACTCGCAAAAGTCATTACGTTATACCCAGGAGCCACAGCACAAGAAGTGCAAGATGAGGTGACCTATTACATTGAAGATGCCGTTCAAAAATTGCCCCAAGTCAAGTGGATTAAAATGTCGGTATCTCGCCCTGGTCTCTCCGATATCACGATTGAGTTTAAAGATAAGTATAGAAAGAAAGACTTTCCGAATATCTTTGATGAATTGCGTCGAAAAATTGCCGATGTCACGCCGTCTTTACCTTCAGGTGCAAGTGCACCGATGGTGATTGATGACTTTGGGGATGTGTATGGCGTGTACGGTATTTTAACGGGGAAAGGTTATTCTTGGCGGGATTTGTGGGATACGGCCGATAAAGTCAAAAAACAAATGGTACAAGTACCAGGCGTAAGAAAGATAGTCATAGATGGGGAGCAAAAAGAAGTCGTTTATGTGGAAATATCTCGTTCAAATTTAGGTGAGTTGGGTATTTCGTTACACAGTATTGCCAGTATTTTAGCCTCACAGAATGAAGTGATTGATGCGGGGGGGATCCGCGTGGGCGATGATTATCTTAGGATTAGCCCAACAGGGACGTTCCAGTCTGTTCAGTCTATTGGTGATGTACTCATTAGCTCTAAAGATAAGCGGTTGATCTATTTGAAGGATATCGCCACCATAACGCGAGCATATAATGATGTGCCCAATAAACTGTACTATGTTAATGGTGAGCCAGGGCTTGCAATTGGTATATCGATGTTACCCGGTGAAAATGTGGTCAAAGTAGGTAAACGATTAGCACAGCGTTTTCAAGAGCTTAAATCTATTATTCCCTTGGGTATGGGGTTCAAACTTATTTATAACCAGCCTCAAGAAGTGGATAAATCGGTGAGTGGTTTTATTGTAAGTGTGGGGCAAGCCGTTGCCATTGTGATTGTGGTTTTATTACTGTTTATGGGGATGAGAGTCGGGTTGATCATTGGCAGTGTGTTACTGATCACCGTTGCAGGTACCTTATTCTTTATGGATTTGTTTGCTATCGATTTACAGCGGATCTCTTTGGGAGCCTTAGTGATCGCCTTAGGCATGCTGGTGGATAATGCCATTGTGGTTGCCGAGGGCATGATGGTTCGTATGCAAAGGGGAATGAAGGCCGCAGAAGCCGCTGCGCAAACAGTAGGGTCCACCATATGGGCACTATTGGGCGGCACAGCCATTGGTATTTTAGCGTTTTCGGCTATTGGTTTATCGCCTGATTCCACTGGAGAGTTTGCCGGTTCATTATTTTATGTCATTTTTATTTCCCTTTCTTTATCTTGGCTGACGGCCGTGAGTACGACCCCCTTGTTGTGCGCTTTATTGATGAAGCAAGGCGATGAGTCTGCGTCTGAGTCCGATCCTTATAAAGGCCTCTTTTTCACCGTGTATCGAAAACTGGTGTGCACTGCGATCCATTATCGTTGGGTGACGGTGGGCAGTGTTGTGGTGTTATTTGTTATTGCTGTGATGGGGTTTAGTTATGTGAAGAGTGGCTTCTTCCCAGAATCGAATACGCCAATGTTTTTTATTGATGTATGGGAGCCTGAGGGCAGTGATATTCTTAACACCCGCGATACGGCGTTAAAAATCAGTCAGTATTTAGATAATTTACCTGGGGTATTACAAACCAGTACGGTGATTGGCGGGGCGCATCAACGCTTTACCCTTGTTTATGATTCAAAAGAGCCTGCGCCTGCCTATGCGCAAATTATTGTTCAAACTGAGTCGAGGGAAATGATCCCTGAGGTGTGGCAACAAGTTGAAGACTACATGCGAGCCAATACGCTGTCTAACGATCCCATTATTAAGGCATTGCGCATAGGGCCCGGTCGAGATGGTAAGATTGAAGCGAGGTTCAGTGGGCCTGATGCGAGTGTGCTAAGGGAGTTGTCAGTGAGGGCGCAAGCGATTATGCGCAGCGACAATGAGGCCAGAGATATTCGTGATGATTGGCGAAATCCGGTGAAAGTCATTACCCCTGTCTTTAATGAACAAGTGGGGAGGCAGCTTGGGATCACCCGAGAAGATTTAGCCCTTGCATTGCAATATTCATCAGAAGGTAACACGGTCGGTGCATATCGGGATAGTCATCGTTCATTACCGATAAAGTTGAGAGCCATTGATGATGAAAGAGGCGATGTGGCCAGCTTGCGAGATGTACAAATTTGGAGCCCTGTACTGGGGAAAACCATTCCCGCGTCTCAAGTGGTGAGCGAATATCAAACCCGTTGGGAAAATACGGTGCTACGGGGGCGGAATCGTATTCAAACGATTATTGCATCGTGTAATCCTAAAGGCGAATTTACCGAACCGTTATTCGAACGGTTAAAATTGAAAATAGACGCGATGACATTACCGCCTGGCTATCATTTGTCTTGGGGAGGAGAATATGAAGACTCTCAAAAAGCACAAGCAGGGTTAGCGGGTGCATTACCTGTTGGTTTTTTATTGATGATTTTAACCTCTATTTTACTCTTTGGTAAATTGCGTCAGCCGCTGATTATCTGGCTGACGGTGCCGCTGGCCATTATTGGGATCACTGCAGGGTTATTGGCGACCGGCGGGGCATTTGATTTCATGTCAATACTTGGGGCGTTGTCGCTAGTGGGGTTATTGATTAAAAATGCCATCGTACTCATCGATGAAATCGATCAGCAAATTGCAATGGGAAAGCAGGGGTTTGATGCGATTGTTGACTCATCCATGAGTCGGTTAAGGCCGGTGGTGTTAGCGGCCGCGACCACTATTTTGGGCATGATCCCGCTGTTACCGGATGTGTTTTTTGTGAATATGTCGATTACGATTATGGCGGGGTTAGGTTTTGCAACCTTTCTTACTATGCTGGTGGTACCGACTTTGTATGCGATTTTCTTTCGCATTAAAGCGATTAATGAATAAAGAGTGTTCACTTTTTATGGTGTTGATTTTTGGGACTTGATAAAGGGTCGTTAGCTACGCAA
Source organism: Shewanella surugensis (assembly GCF_023284005.1). GTDB lineage: Bacteria > Pseudomonadota > Gammaproteobacteria > Enterobacterales > Shewanellaceae > Shewanella > Shewanella surugensis. The sequence goes on along the minus strand of NZ_JAKIKS010000011.1, from coordinate 53,954 downwards.
AAGTGATAAAGATGTGTTAATTGGATGATTATGAGGGAAAGTATGTATACCTGAGTCATAAAGGTATAGACTGGAACAATAAATAAAAATAAGTATAAGAAGTGGGTAATATAATGAATATTAGGCTGGCTAAACCTGATGATATCAGTCATTTTTTTGAGTATTTACAGGCACATTTATCTGATGATAGTGTTGGCGATACCCATCTTTTTCAGTCCTTGTCGAGTGCGGAGTCGAATATCACCACGCTAATCAAGTCTCAATTCTATGATGGAATCAAAAAAGGCATTGAACAAACGGGTTGGCGTCGGCTTTGGCTTGCATTTGAAGATGACATCGTTGTTGGGCATATTGAGATCCGTGCTCACCCTCAAGCCTATACTCAACATCGAGTATTATTGGGGATGGGGGTGTCCAGAGACTATCGGCAGCAAGGTTTGGGGAAACAATTATTGAATACCCTAATCACTTGGCTTAGCGGTTATCCTCATATTGAGTATTTAGATTTATGGGTGGTATCGAGTAATCTAGCCGCAATAGGTTTATATTCGCGCAATGATTTCAAAGCGGCAGGTGAAATTGAGGACATGTTTAGAATAGCAGGTACCCCTTTACCCTATACTTTTATGTTTCGCCAACTCAATATTGAATAGTCTTTGATAGCAGAATAAAGATAAAGGGTGACGACGCTTATTTTATTGGTATGCTAAATAGAGTATTGGTTACCACAAATAAGCGAAGCTTGAGCTGAATGCATTTTATTTCTAGCATTTTAGCGGTAATTTATTAAATAAAAGGGGATATTGGGTCGCAGTAAGCCCTTATGACTCGATACTGTAGCGTATGAGTAATCGCAAAATACATATTACCTCAATAATGGAATACTAGAGAGGGTTAACCAATCAATGGCTCATGCAAGAAAACTTAATCAGCCTAAATCAAATACAGTCGACATTGTTGAAACAAAACCCACAAAAATAGCATCGCCATCTCGTCGTAAGTCGTCCCCGAAAAGGCATAGGCAGTCGTTGTCAGCAGAAGATATAGTGGTGATCATTGCCATCGTCATGACGCTTCTTTTAGCCCCTATTTTAACCATGCTGTGGTATATGAAAGATCCTATTTTAGTGCCACCGCCCATTATTGCGATTTTTCTGGGCATTGCTGTTTCCTCTATTCTCTATCGGTTTCTTGGGGGCGTTCATAATGCGTCTTTTACCATTGGGGCGTTAAAGGTGACAGGCTCTGCGGCAATATTGATTTTTGTCGCTTGGTGGGCCAATGATGAGCTAAAAACATTCATGCCAGTGCTTACCCTGAAAAAGCCTGCTTTTGATTTAGCAAAAGACGTGGTACCGACACATACCAGTTGGTATGCGGTGAGTACAGCAACGGGTAACCCTATTTCACTGAACTTTCCTCATCATCAGCAGCAGCATCTGGCACCGTCTTTTGCTCGGTTAAGTGAGCAAAATTTACAACGTTCATTGAATTTACATCAAGGGGATGACGGGATTGTGGTTGCTGTAGATAATCATGCAAGGCACATCATAGGGACATTATCTCAAGGGGAACTCAATGAATTGGGCTTCTTTAATAAAGTGGATATGAGGCTCAATCCTTTTGAAGTGGCGACGTTTGGTGCATTACAAGGCATTGATATGAGTTCAAAATTACCTTTTACGATTCACACTAAGGGATTTTCTGAAAACTATACCCGTTTTGCGCTTAAATCCCGAATCGATGATCAAGTGATTTATGAAGACTCCATTTTGTTGAGGGGGGCTAAATTGTTTCAATATCATGATCAGTACTATTTAATCAGTGTGGTACAAGTTAATCATGCACCAGAAGACATTGAACCTTATGCTAAGATCTATCTTGCTGAGCTTAGCGTCAGTTACTTATAGTTCAGTTATTTATAGTATTGAAATGAAATAGCAGTGAAGTAAAGAGACCTTTAAATGAATCGTATTGGTAAGCAGCACTGACAATATACAATATTGGAATGAATCATTTATAATCACCAACATCAATGATATAGAGTTAGTTATACAGAGGGGAAATATGTACCAAGGACGTTGTCTTTGTAAAGGCGTTAAAATTGAACTGCAAGGCGCGATTGAACACATTATTCATTGTCATTGCTCTTTATGTCGAAAATCTAGTGGATCCGCTTACGCGACTAATGGGTTTATTCAGCAATCCGACTTCAGTATTGTTAAAGGTCATGATTTAGTGAGTTTTTATGAGGTGAAATTGGGGCGAAAACGTTATTTTTGTCGTCGTTGTGCTTCCCCCTTGTACAGTGAAAACAGTGCTGATCCTGTACGTTATCGATTACGTCTAGGGCTACTGGATTCAGATATTGTGGAGCGACCTTTATCACACAATTTTATTGACTCTAAAGCCTGTTGGGGTACGATTGAGACGTCTTTGGCTTGTTATAGTGAGCATGAACCTGGACGATAAGCTGAATAAACACGCCTCGGTTAAAATATGACCAGTTTCAGATGGGCCAATTGAATGAAAAATGATACAATATCAAATACACTTAACCCCGATGTCCACTGGCCTGCGGTGATTTGTTATCATGGCGATGATGAACTCATTTATGTTGCAGATGAAGCGGGTTGGCAAGAGAATACTCAGGGTGATACTAGTATCATTGAAGGGGAAGATAATTTAATTGATTCAAAAGGGCAGGTTTTTAATTTAACAGAACACAAAGGTAAATTGAGGCTGATGGTCACGAATAAAAGGATTTTGTTAGTCGATTTGTTATTGTTGATACAACAAAATGCTTGTTTAGTACAGTAAGTGTGTTCAGCAAAAATTCATACGACAACTTATTATCAAGCCATTGAAATTATCAGTGATATTAATGAAATTGCGGCTTTATAATGTGTGAATTTTTCATTATGAGTCATTTATTTCGTTGTCATTTATATTCAATCACCCATTGTCGCTCTTATACCGTATGATAAATATACCTTACATACTGGCTGTGGATCATAATGAAAAAAATAATTGAATATTTACGTTTAATGTTGTTTATGGCTGGCGTGCTGGTGGGCATACAAGCACCGAGTGTGGTGGATCAATATGGTAAACGTCTGCAGGCGCAATTAACCGAGTCGAAGCTTAGTCTTAACGCATTTCAGGGGGATGCTGATCGTTACTTTGGCGGCAGCATTGACAAACTCATTACTTATTATCAAAGTAATGATGATCCTGTTTTTAATGATGCCGGCACCAATGTTGAAGGATTAATGCAAAGACAAAATAGCTTGTCGATGGCATGGCAACGCTTTTCAGCAGATGAATATAGCCCCTATATACAGTTTATCTGGGATCCTTTGCTGGATATCAAAGCGGCTGTGTTAAAAAATTATACTTACTCTATCGTATTAAACAGTAAAGCCATTATGGTCGGTTTGATTGCGGGTGGATTACTGGCTGCTGCGGCCGAACTGTTGTTAACCTTGATTTGGCAAACGTTACGTTTAACAAGGCGAGTTGTCTTTGGTCCGGTGCATCCCAGAAGACGTCTTTAACATGCTTCGGGAAATGTGTAATCATTTCCCGAAGAGGCTAAGTGAATAACCACAAGCTAATTGGTGGTTATTCTTATGAAAATGTATTGGCGGATATTACCAGTTTAAATCTTCTTCAATTATTTCGCTATTATTTGAATTTGTAATGGCATTAGCTGAAGCAATAGTATGACCATCTATTTTAAATGTTGTTTTGGTAGGATTTTGATTTGTGTCAATCATAAATTTACCTTTTGTGCCATCGTCGGCAAGGTCAAATAATTTTTGAAAATTGTTCTCTAGTCTAATTAGTAAGTCAGCCTCTCCACCTTTTTCCCATTCTGGGAGGTTGGCATTCTCACTTTCCCAGCCAATCATTTCACTGATAGTTTGTAGTGCTTCTTCTTTATTGTAAGAAGGATAAAAAAAGTCGATGATATTATCCCAAAATGACATTTTTGTGGCTTTATCCATGTCGCCTGAGATGAACCCTTCTAATTGACTTTTATTTAGGGTGACTTCTGAGTGTGCATTATCGTCTATATTTGAGGTACAACGAGGTATATTAAGAGTCGCTGATGCGAAAATAGTCATAAGTTATTCCTTAGCTAATGCTGTAATAATGAAATCATTTTTTGAACTTGAAATGACTGATAACCACTGGTTTAATCTTCTTCAGTTAAACTAGGATTTACTGGGTTGTACTGTTAGCTCAAGTAAGCAGCGATTATCGATTAAGCTAACCTGTACCGCTATCAGTTTTAGCATAAATATCGGTAAAGTCATCCGATCAGTTAGACCAAAGGTTAGTTTACTGCTTGCTAATGTATTATCGATAAATCAATGTGTGATTATTTGATGGGATCATAAGCCACTATGAAGGTGGCTTATATTGTATTTAGTTGTTCTTTTTATCTTTGCTTATTAAGGATAGGGGGGCTTGGAGATATTAAGTTTGTTTGGGTTAAATACTCAACTCTTCTGCTATCCAAGCGCCTGACGCTGACATTTCTTGGCTATTTTCAAACCCACCACAGACGGCGTTGATTTTAGCAATGGTATGATTGTCGATGATGAAGGTCGTGGTGCTTTGGGCATCATTTCGTACCACTTTAAATAACCCGTTATTCCCTTCACCTGCGAGTGTTTTCAATTGTTGAAAGTTTTTCTCTATCGCCAGCAGTTGTTCGCTTGGACTATTCTCTTTATAAGTCATATCCAGTTTGATCATATCATTAATAATGTTTAGGGCATTGGTTTTTTTACTGGCACAAAAGTGCCTATCAATGGATATTTCAAAGCAACCAAGTTGAGTCACCTTGTCCATATTGCCTTCAACAAAAGCCGTTAGGCGACTCTTGCCCAAAGACACGTCTTGGATCGGTTGCTCTGAGGCGTGAAATTGAGTGCTCGGTATCGTCACTTTTGGATGAAACAGGTGAATAGTGGGCATAAGTTTCCATTGCGTTAATCAATAAGCCGTTAAGATCATTTAAGATGAAAAAGAGTGTTCATTTTCATCTGTTTTCATTAAAAGGCTTAGCAGTTCGAAATTCAACCTAACTTATTGTAAAACAAGATAAGTTATTAAATTGATATTATCGTGATATAAGCTATGTAGGACTATCATTTTTACCCGTCATTTCTGTAAAGTGGACCAATCTCTCATTGGGAGTAAAGTTTTGATGGATGCAGGATTAAATTTATTGACCGATCTTGCATCAGTTCACGAATAAAGTGCGTTTTATGAGTATAATTTAAGCATCGTGCAGATTAACTGTTTCCGAAGTCCTTGACGTTTTGTTAAAATAAAGAAAATTACAGGAGAGATGTGTATATGTCAGTTTATGTAGTAGGCCACAAGATCCCAGATTCAGATTCGATTTGTGGGGCGATTGCACTAACCTATTTAAGAAATCAAATTGGTGAAGATTCTATTGCGGCTCGTTTAGGCGAATTGTCCCCAGAAACGGCTTTTATTTTAGATAAGTTTGGTTTCGATGCGCCAGAGCTTAAATTAAGTTACGCTGGCGAAGAAGTGTATATTGTTGATCATTCTGAATTAACCCAAGCACCGGATGATATCGCTGAAGCGACCATTGTCGGCATTGTGGATCATCATAAATTAGGTGATTTAACCACATCGACGCCTTTAGAGTGCTGGATCCGTCCAGTGGGTTGCAGTAACACCATTATTAAAATGATGTATGATTTTTATAATGTGGCTATTCCGAAAGAGATTGCAGGCATCATGATGTGCGCCATCTTAAGTGATACGGTGATTTTTAAATCACCGACTTGCACCACTGCGGACATCCGCTGCGTGGAAGCGCTAGCTGAAATTGCTGACGTGCAAGATTTTAAAGCGCTTGGCATGGACATGTTTATCGTTAAATCCGCTGTTCAAGGGACGCCTGTCCGTGAATTAGTGATGCGTGATTTTAAAGATTTTAATATGAATGGCAAAAAAGTCGGTATTGGTCAGCTTGAAGTGATTGATTTAGCCGTTTTTGATGATCTAAAAGCGGATTTAGAAACCGATATTGCAGCATTAAAAGCAGAAGGTGAGCGTCACAGTGTGTTATTACTGCTGACGGATATCATGAAAGAAGGCTCTGAATTACTGGTTAGCAGTGATGATGTGAGTCTTATCGAACAAGCTTATGCTAAACCACTTGTTGATGGAAAAGTGTGGCTTGACGGGGTACTGAGCCGTAAAAAGCAAATTGTTCCCCCATTACAGCAAGTGTTTAGTTAATATTGATCCGTTATCATGAAAATGAAGAGCCTCAAATGAGGCTCTTTTTTATGGGTGGGTAATGTTACGATTGAGGCGAATGAGGTGACTGAGCGCGCAGTGCCGCTAATTTGGCATGAGCGAGGCCTAATACCGATGTTTCAGGATAATGTCCTTGGGGATTGTGCTTTCCTATGGCCGTTCCCATCAAGAGTTCGATCGCTTGGTCCACATGATCTATCGCCCAAATGTGGAACTGACCTTTTTTAACGGCAGTAATAATATCTTTTCTTAACATTAAGTTATGGATATTTGAACGGGGGATTATCACCCCTTGTGTTTGTGTGTACCCTTTGATCTGACAAACATCGAAGAAACCTTCAATTTTTTCATTCACGCCGCCAATCGGTTGTGACTCACCAAATTGGTTCATTGAACCTGTAATGGCAATGTCTTGCCTTAAGGGGAGATCGGCAATAGAAGATAAAATGGTGCATAGTTCTGCCATGGTGGCGCTGTCACCATCAACACCGCCATATGATTGCTCGAAAGTGAGATGAGTCGAGAGAGGGATTTTATCAGTTTTACCCAATATGGATGCCAAAAAGGCGCTTAAGATCATTACACCTTTGGAGTGTATACTACCACTTAATTCTACTTTTCTTTCAATATCAAATACTTTCCCTTCACCAAATGAGGTTGTCGCAGTAATACGACTCGGCGCACCAAATAAATAATCAGAGGTAGACATCACCGATAAGGCGTTGACTTGCCCTATGGTTTTACCTTGAGTTTGTAATAAAGTGGTGCCGTTGACGAAGCTTTGCATAAACTCATCTTTGGCTCGACAAATGCGCAGTTCTTTATTTCGCAGGGCTTGCTCGATATGGCTGGCGCGAATGAGCGTGGCTTTTGCACTGCGGGCACAATAATTGGCCTCTCTTAATAAATTGGCCACATCGACAGAATGCAAGGAAAGCTGATCTTGGCAGTCAACCTGACGTGAGCTAAATTCAATAATGCGGGCGATAGCGGCGCGATCGCAATGCAGCATCTTATTACTGTGAACAATGCTGGAAATAAACTGAGCATAGTGACGTTCAGATTGATGAGTACGGGGCATTTTGTCTTCAAAGTCGGCGGTAACTTTAAAGAGTTCACAAAATTCAGGGTCAAAACGTTGTAGTAATTTATAAGTGTGGTGATCGCCAAAAAGAATAATTTTGATATTGAGTGGAATGGCTTCAGGATCTAAAGAAATGGCGCCCGATAAGGTGACTTCACGTTCGAGTGAACTGAGACTGAGCTTCTTAGAGCGTAAAGCACGTTTTAAGCCATCCCAAACATGGGGATGTTCCAGTACTTTCACTGCATCTATCATTAATACGCCACCGTTGGCTTTATGTAAACTGCCGGCACGAATTAATGAAAAGTCTGTAATGACGGTCCCTTTGTAGGTGGCATTTTCGACATAACCAAAGAGAGTATGATAATTAGGGCTATCTTCAATGATGATGGGCGGTGACTTTTTTGCTTGTGACACCAGTACATTGACTTGATAGCGTCGGGGCATTTTTTTACTCAGGGCGGCATAAGCCAACGCAATTTGTTCTTCATTTTCTTCAAGAAAAATGTCTAAATTATCTAAAATGTCTTTTCGCATTGCTTTCAAATACTGTTTAATTTGTGGCAATGCTTTATATTTTTCTTTTAATTTATGCAGAGAATGGCTAAGTACATCTTCAGCGACTTGTTCATCATGCTTTTGTTGCTTATCGGTGTACTCTTCTTCCCAAACGGTAATTTGCCTGATCAAGCCTCTGAGTTTGGCTTCAAGTTTACTGATGGCGGTTTGTAATTTTGTTTGCTGAGCATAACTCAGTTGGCTATAGCTTTCTTCGGTATGGGCTTCTTCACCATTGAGTGCGATTAATTCATAATTCCCTTTAGTTGAAATGCTTAAACTGACACCGAGTTTTTGTGCATCATTGGTGAGGGTAATGATGGCTTGCTCTTGCTTTGATGCTAATTGATTTTTAAGTTTATCGGCTCGAGCGTAATACATTTCATTATCGAAAGCCAAGGGCAAGGCTTTCGATAATTTTTGCATTAATGTTTCAATGTCTTTTTTTAATTTGGGGCCCATTTCTGCAGGGAGTTTCAGAACACGGGGTTGACGAGCATCATCAAAATTCACCACGTAGCACCAGTCATAGAGTGGATCGAATGATTGACTCTTATCTGAAGTGGATTGTTTGTTTAAATGACGTAGGATCATGGTGCGCTTACCAAGGCCATTACGACCTAATGCATAAATGTTATAGCCTTTTTCTTTCATCGATAGCGCAAATTCGACAGCGTGCTGAGCACGGGCTTGACCGACGATCTCATCGAGCGGCAATAAGTGTTTCGTGGATGTACAAGTGGCATCCAGTTCATTGAGTTCAGAGCGACGATAAAGTTGCTCACTGCTGAGAGGGTGTATGGGCATAAGGCGTCCTCTTGATGCGTGGTTTTTTCTACTTTATACGCTAAGTTCATTCATTACTGCAATAATTGATGGTTTTTGAGTATTTATTAACGAAATGAGGATTGTATGGTTGTTTTTTAACCTTAAGGAAAAGGGAGTGGCTGAGGATGGGAGCTCTTTTTGAAACAGACATTCAAGTCAGCGGGATCTTCAACTGACTCGGGTGGCTTCAGTCAATGTATAGGGAATGGATTGTTGATCGCCTAAGGTATTGATTATGATTCCACGTAGATCAGCCATAACGGCTAGATAGTAAAGTAACACGGAAGAGAGCAGTAATCTTATGAGCATTGTGAGGGGGTGATAGTGGCTAAAAAAGGCCACTTAGCGTGGCCTGTTAAATTGTATTTTATGGATGAGCATTGTTTAGATTTTAGGGTAAATAGGCTTAATATCCGTTGGGATGGCAGCCATTTTTTGGTTTACTTTCGCGACTTCATCCGCAAGGATGGCATATTTAGCTAAAAAATCTTGAGAGGCTTGGTAGTCTCCGAGCGCTTGGATCATGGTGACTTGTTTGACAAGATCGGTGATGGCCATTTCCATCTCAACAAAATTCACTTTAAAGGTCTGTGTTTTCTCATCGAAAGTGAATGCTTGTTTTTCTTTGAAATAATTATATTGGAAAGCGGCTCCGGCGCCATGAGCTTCATGAATGCCAAATCGCATAGAGCGGAATAACCCCGCAAAATAAGTGACTAGCATATTTTGGCGTTCCGTATTCGGTAACTCGCCTTTATCCATTAAGAATAGCATGTTATATGCGCCCATCACATCAGCTTTGCCTTCTTCTATTTTCGAATAAGTCTCTTTAAGCTGTTCACTGACACTGGTTTTTTTGCCCTTTAGCGTTAAAGTGCCAGGGCCTAACCCATGTGATAGTTCATGAAATAATGTTTCATTGAAGAAATACTTTTCCATCAATAAAGGTTGTTGTTCTTTGGTGATGATCAGTGATGAAATGGGTTGCATAATGGCTTGATATTTTGCATTGAGCACATTTTTTAGCATGACTTTTTTACTGCCTTTGACTTCCCTGACGTACTCATCATTGGGGAGGTTAAAGGCGACTGTTTGCACGCCGGGCTTATTATCGCCGCCGCCAGCGACTTGATCGACGACTGAAATGGGCGATTCTGCACCGCGTTGTAAGTTTTTATATTCATCTTTAATGGGTAAGTTAAGCTCCATTTGCGTTAAATATTTTTTATAAACGGCGAGCTTGGCACTGTCTTCTGGATTGCGGACGGTAATAAAGGCTTCAAAAAAAGTTTTGTAGCCAAACAGCTTATCGGTATAGGTTTCATAAGGACCGATAGCCACTTCCAAGTTTCCATCCAGATCCATCCAAGCCATTTCTGAATCGCGATAATCATCATTGAGAAACGCATCGGCGCGTTTAAGTAAAAATATCCGTAAACTTTTATCTTCAGTCATTGCGGCCGCTTGTTGCATTAATTTAGCAGCAGCTTGTAGATCCTTGGCATAATAAAGACTATAAGGGATGGCTTTTAGCTTATCGGCTTCACGTACAATCACGGTGTAACCACTTTTAAAAGCCGCTTCATCTTCAGGGTGTGAGACGATCCACTGATTAAACTCTTCGCGAGTCAGATCGACAGGGTAAACACCAGCACCATCCGGACGCTCTGTTTGGCCAAAAAACGGCTTATCACCTTCTAATGTATCCCAAGGGCCATAATGTAAGTCATACAGTGACAGTAGGGCTTGTTGATGAGGATCCTTCGAATCTTTAATGGCTTGTCGGATCTGCTCATTATTTTCATAGGTCTGTCTTAAATAAATGCCATCAAGAATATTGGCAACGTGAATAAGCTTCCTGAGTACTTGAATATCAAGATCGGATAAATTATTCAAATCGGCTTGCATATCGACGTCGACAAAGCGATTGAGCATTTGTTGGTAATCTTGTTCTGTATGCGTGCTGGCGGTTTTTGAAACCGGGGTTGAGAGATCATTTGTATCAGGTTTTGAGCAGCCATTTAACATGCCAATAAGGGCAAGTGAAAGAAGAGTAGGTTTTATCAAGAGGAAGATCTCCGTTTTTATGATTGTTCTTCACATTTATCGAGAGTAATCTACATCTTGTTGGCGCATTAATAAAGTTTATCTGGTTTTATTCTACTCAATGAGCCGTTATTGACCCTTTTATGCCCGTTTACGCGCTTACCTTGGTGTTTATTATGTTCTATAAGACAGTTTTTAATTTATATTAGGTTGTTAATATGTGATGATTATCCCCATGGGGTAGTAGTCAGTTAACAAGGTGAGTGCAGTGAAAGGTAGTTTAGATATTCACTCGGTGATTAAACCGTTAGAAATAGAAGATTTTTCGGCTGTTATTGCATTGGGAAACCATGTACATGGGGAAGGCTATTTAACGATGTCGAGTTTAATGACCATGAGAGATAAGGGCATTAAGGCGGGCGTGAATGCAAGCTTTGTCTTGCATCAACAAGAGACATTAATTGGCTTTAGACTGACTTATGCTCCAGGCCAATGGCAGATCGATCAATGGTGTAGCCCAACGTTATGGGGGGTGGATGTTCAAGACTTGTGTTATTTCAAATGCAATACCATTGATCCGCTTTTTCAAGGGCAAGGTAGCGGAGGGCGTTTATTAACGGCAGCAATAACGGCGGTAAAAAAACAAAGGGGACTGGGAGGCGTGAGTCATCTTTGGCAACAAAGTCCCAATAATGCGGCGGTTAAGTACTTTACAAAAGCGGGAGGAGAATTGATCGCGACTCATTTAGGGCGCTGGAGTGATCCAAAAGAATACAGTGATTATGAATGTGTATTATGTGGCTGTCCTTGCCAATGCAGCGCATGTGAAATGTTATTACGATTTAATTAAACCGATACCATCATCAGTAAGTTAGTTCATGGAGTTATGATTTCTCATGTTGAAGCATCATGTTAATTTCGATCCCCTCATACACGATTTTCCTCATCGTTTAGACATGCCAGATTCTTATTGGGCCAGTACACAAGATTTGCCGGCGATGTGTCCCCGTTTAAGGGGAACGCATCAAACTGAAGTCGCGATTATTGGCGGGGGATATACTGGATTATTAACCGCTTATTATTTAGCGAATGAATTTAATATTGATTGCTGTGTGTTAGAAGCCAATCGAGTCGGCTTTGGGGGCAGCGCCCGTAATGCCGGATTTGTACTGAAAGGTTCTGGGCGTTTAGGCTACCAGAAAATGGCCAAACGTTGGGATTTAGCCACGGCAAAAGGCATTTATCGAGAATTTAGTGATGCAGTCTCAAGAGTGGAGGGGTTAATTCAAGATCACCATATTCGCTGTGAGCCGGAGCAGAAAGGGTATTTAAAAATAGCGCATAATGAAAAGGCAATGACGCAGCTCACACAGGCTGCCCGTTTTATTAGCGAGCATTTAGGTGAAGATGCCGAATTTATTCACCGTGATCAATTAACAGCAGAGCTGATGGATCATAAGCAAGCATATGGTGCATTAAGGTTAAATGATGGATTTGGGATCAATCCCTTGAAATTACTATTGGGTTATAAAAAACTGGTTCAAGCACAAAAAGTACCTCTTTTTGAGGATGCGTGTGTGCTGCAATGGATTGAAGAGCGGGGGAAGCATAGATTAATCACCGGAACGGGTGAGTTAACCGCTAAAAAGGTGATCACAGTGGGGAATGCTTATACCCCAAAGCGTTTCAATCATCGAGTTGATAATCATTTTTTACCGATCTTAAGCCAAATATTTGTGACCGAACCGCTCACTGCTGAACAGTTAACGTTATCAGGGTTAAAGACTCATCAAGTCACCATGGATACTCGGATCTTAAAATACTATTATCGGCTATTACCCGATAATCGTTTATTATTTGGGGGGCGAGGAGCCATTAATGGTAAAGATGCCCATAAAGAGCGATATCTACAACGTTTGTATTTGGCCATGTTGCAGTGTTTCCCAAGTTTATCATCCATTAACATTGCCTATAATTGGACCGGTTGGATCGCGGCTGCGATGGATGATATGCCGCACGTATATGAAAAAAATGGGGTTGGATACAGTTTGGGCTATTGCGGTTCAGGAGTGTCTTTCAGCGCGCAGGCGGCTTTTCGATTGGCGCAACAAATCGCGGGTGAAAGTGTGCCTGATTTGCCATTATACACGCAAGCATTACCCGCTTTTCCTTTACCTAGATCCAGAAGAGCGGGGCAGTGGGCGTATTATCATTATGCTTGGTTAAAGGATAAATGGGGATAAAACCAACATATTTTAAGGAATAAATGGCCTTTTTGAATGAAGCCAGTAATGGGATATAATGGATCCCTGAATGTCTTGAAAGCAGGTTGTCGGGTGATTTATTGGTAACGTTAGGAGTGTAACGATGGCTTCAAAGAAAGTAGATAAAATGCTAAAAAAACATGACCGTTTAGTTCATTCTGAAGCAATGAAAATTATCAGCCACACACAAAGAGAAAAAGAAGAATGGGTACTACATACGTTAATGGCTGAAGGCTGTGAGACACCGTTTAAGTTTCGCCGTACTCAAAAATACAAGAGTTTGGCGGGTGCGAGAGTGAATATAACTTATTATAGTGAAACGGAGCAACTTGCAGGATTTGAGATTGATATATTTAAAATCGTACGTATTAAAAGAGCATGAATAAGGCAAAAGAAATGCTTAAGAGTCATACCAATCCGCTTTGATATGTGATCTTTTAGTGGGAATTCAACGCGCGGTAGGCATTAACGGACATTTCCGTCCTCTGCTCGTGAGGTCTTTGTTGTTCCAGACAACAATAAAACCTTTCCTATCTCCATAGAGGTCAGATAATAAATGTCGTGATCACATGGATGTGAGTGAACGACCATGGCGGTAAATGGATCCTTGACCGCTCATCGTTGTGCTCGGCTTTGGTTTAAACGTCGCTCTACTTTCCCCCATCTATGAGGGCGTATATTGAAAGTCTCCAGCACAGTAAACGTGTTTTGAAACCCGCACAGAGTGACTTTGAACTGTTCTCGGATTTGTTCATTGAGTTTGGGGTTGAATATGGTATAAAAAAACCTGTCAGCGACAGGTCTTTATTTTATCATATTAAGCGGTTACGGCTTATTATGTTATGCGCTCATGAATGCCACGGTGTTATCTAGCATGCGATTGCTAAATCCCCACTCATTATCATACCAAGCCATCACTTTAACAAGGCGACCACTTACGCGAGTTTGTGTTGCATCGAAGTTTGATGAATAAGGGTTGTGATTGAAATCAATGGAGACTAAAGGCTCATGATTGACGGCAAGCACTTCACTTAATGGCGAAGTGAGTGCTGCTTTTTCAATAATGGCATTGATTTCTTCGACACTAGTATCACGTGCAGCAATAAAAGATAAATCAACCAAAGAGACATTAATCGTTGGGACACGAACAGCAAGGCCATCGAACTTACCTTTCAATTCAGGCACCACTAAGCCTACAGCAGCAGCTGCGCCCGTTTGTGTTGGGATCATTGAGACGGCAGCAGCGCGTGCACGACGAAGATCGGTATGATAGACATCAGAAAGACGTTGATCATTGGTATAAGCATGAATAGTGGTCATTAGACCTGATTCAATACCCACTTCATCATTCAAAGGCTTAGCAAAAGGCGCTAAACAGTTAGTCGTACAAGATGCATTTGAAATAACAGTCATATCTGAGGTGATAACATCATTATTCACACCATAAACAACCGTCGCATCGACATTTTTCCCCGGTGCTGAGATGATAACTTTTTTAGCGCCGGCATTGAGGTGAGGTTGCACCGCTTCTTTTGACGTAAAAATACCCGTACATTCATAAACCACATCAATGTTGAGTTCTGCCCAAGGAAGATTGGCAGGATCGCGCTCTTGGAAAGTGGCGATTTTGTCTTCATTAATGAAAATGGTGCCATCAGAATGTTCCACTTTGGCGTTAAAACGTCCATGAACAGAATCATACTTGGTCAAATGCGCGTTAATAGAAGCGTCACCCAAATCGTTAATAGCAACGATTTGAATAGGGTAATCTTTTTCACTTTCATAAAGTGCACGTAAAATATTGCGGCCGATACGGCCATAGCCGTTAATTGCAACGCGGATAGTCATCTCATATCCCTCAAGTCATGTATAAACTGAAATTAGTTATAAAATTACCAAATTGACAGAAATCGTCAAGTTATATCGCATTATTTACCCCATTTGGGCGAAAAAAAAGGGTTTTTTATTACATTGAGCACATTTCCCGCTTTTAAATAGTACAAAGAGGCATATTATTTTATCATTAGACTGAGGTGGCGTTGCTCAAAGAAGTTCACAGCCTAGCTCCCTAAGTGAAAGTAAGCCGCAGTATCATTTTTATTTCACTGGCTATAGTAAAGCTTACTTCTATTCTTCCTGCGTTATTTTTACTCATTAAGGTCATTTATCTGAGAAACAGATCAAATTTTATCGATTAAATGAATAAGAACGCTAAGCCAATTATTGGCAGATAATCGGTGGTATGAGGCTGGAAAATCAGCTCTAACTTCTATCTGTGCCTATTTACTCATCTGTCAGTATAATAAAAGGTGTTTTTTCTTTTTATCTTACTGTAATAAAAAAGCGTTATTCAGTATTAATTGGGGGGATCGGAGGCTTAAAATCAAGAAATGATGTAAACATTACAAAATTATGAGCTATAACCCCCTTTAAATTCATTTATTGCTAATTAAATTACATGTTTATCAAAATGCCATGACTAGATTGACGAGACGCTTTTCATTACAATAGAGCCGTTTTTAATATGAATAATCATCTTTCTTTTTGTTACTCAATGAGTTCTGTTTTTCGACAGCAATATGAGATCAAGGATTTGTAAATGAGCGCTGATAAACACCTGCAAAGCTGGCAAGAACGTTTTGAAATGGCAGAGGCTATGCAGCCTTTGTTGGGAAAATTATATCGTAATCAAGGTGTTGAAGTTGTTGTTTATGGTAGGCCATTATTAAATGCTTCGACTATTGATATTATCAAAGCTCACCGTTTGGTTCGTCATCATGTTGGCGAGAAGCTGAGATTACGTGATAGTCTGCCTTTTATCGAGGCTTTGACTCGGTTAGCGGTTAAGCAATGTAAAGTGGATATTGGCAAAATTGCGGTTAATTATTGGCGCGAATATCAAGATGTTTCACAACTGGATGCTTACATGAGTGATGTGTTGGCATCCGCTATCAATGATAATAATGATGATGAAGCAAAAGATGTCGTTCTATATGGTTTTGGCCGTATAGGGCGTTTGTTAGCGCGTTTATTAATTGAAAGAAGTGGAGTCAGTAACAAACTGAGATTACGTGCGATAGTACTTCGTGGTGGGCGTAAAGGTGATTTAGAGAAGCGAGCGAGTTTATTACGTCGCGATTCCGTTCACGGACCTTTTAATGGCTCCGTTTCGGTTGATGAAGAAAACAATGCCATTATTGCCAATGGCACCTATATACAAATTATTTATGCAAATTCTCCTGATGAAATTGATTACACCCAATATGGCATAGCAGAGGCTCTCATTGTTGATAATACGGGAATTTGGAAGGATGAAGCTGGCTTAGGCTTACATCTTAAATCCAAAGGCGCGGCAAAAGTGTTATTAACGGCTCCAGGAAAGGGTAAGATTAAGAATATTGTCTATGGTGTTAACGAAGCGGATATATTATCAGAAGACACCATTATTTCTGCAGCCAGCTGTACCACTAATGCGATTACCCCAGTGTTAAAAGCGGTGAATGATGAATATGGCATTATTAATGGCCATGTCGAAACGATCCACTCTTATACCAATGATCAAAACTTGATTGATAATTACCATAAGGCGGATCGACGCGGACGCAGTGCGCCACTGAACATGGTGATCACTGAAACGGGCGCTGCACAAGCGGTTGCGAAAGCATTACCTGAATTAGAGGGGAAGTTAACCGGCAATGCCATACGGGTGCCAACCCCCAATGTGTCTATGGCCATTATTAATTTAAATTTAAATGTAGCAACCGATAAAGCTGATATTAATGATTATTTGCGCAATAAGGCATTACATTCTGAATTGCAAAATCAAATTGATTTTACTGGATCAACAGAAATAGTGTCGAGTGATCTTGTGGGTTCTCGCTATGCTGGCGTACTGGATTCCCAAGCGACGATTGCTGAGGGCAAGCGTGCCATTTTGTATGTATGGTATGACAATGAGTTTGGTTATAGTTGTCAAGTGGTTGGCGTGATGCAAAAAATGTTGGCATTAAATTATCAATCCCTGCCTCACCTTTAACGTTTTTGTTTAACCTTGCTGCTAGAAAGATAAAATATTGAACGCCTTAATGAGTTAGGGCGTTTTATATTTAATCAAAAAAATCAAAAAAACAACAGCTTGGTTGATTTGGCAGCAAACAAACCAATAAAATCATTTTGTTGATTGACTCTTAAAAACAAATCGGTAGAATGCCATTCCGTAGTCAAGACGAAGCGAAATAAACAAACTGTTTAGCGGTTTAACTCAGTAGCGTTTAGGTGTTGTCGGGGATGTTTTGAATAACAATGTGATAGCAGTCAGTACAGATGCATTTGATTAAGGCGACATTAGCTCAGTTGGTAGAGCGATACCTTGCCAAGGTATAGGTCATCGGTTCGAACCCGATATGTCGCTCCAATATTTCAATAACTTTTAGGCTTATACTGAAGTTGAAATAGAGGAAGAATTGGCGCGATGGCAGAATGGCTATGCTGCGGATTGCAAATCCGTCGATCTCGGTTCGACTCCGGGTCGCGCCTCCAAATATAGAGTAAGGTGAGTCATTTCAAAAAGGAATGACAGTATTAACTTCCGATAATACGTATTATCTTATTTAAACAGTTTTGCCCGAGTGGTGGAATCGGTAGACACAAGGGATTTAAAATCCCTCGCTCAATAGGCGTGCCAGTTCAAGTCTGGCCTCGGGCACCAATTTTAGATTAACGATTTGAAATCGTTAACAACAGGAAGTGAGTTGATAACACATTACGACTACCGAAGTAATGCGGTTAACAATGAAAGGGGATTGTTCCCGCTTTCTTAAAAACATTGAGAGTAAACAGTTTTGCCCGAGTGGTGGAATCGGTAGACACAAGGGATTTAAAATCCCTCGCTCAATAGGCGTGCCAGTTCAAGTCTGGCCTCGGGCACCAATTTTAGGTTAACAATTTGACATTGTTAATAACAGGAAGTGAGTTGATAACGTATTACGACTACCGAAGTAATGCTGTTAACAATGAAAGGGGATTGTTCCCACTTTCTTAAAAATGTTGAGAGTAACAGTTTTGCCCGAGTGGTGGAATCGGTAGACACAAGGGATTTAAAATCCCTCGCTCAATAGGCGTGCCAGTTCAAGTCTGGCCTCGGGCACCAGTTAAACGAATAAGCCTCGATATTAGTCGGGGCTTTTTTGTCTCTATGCTAATACCTCCAATGAATATCAAGGTGTTGAGTTGGGTAACACAAGGAGTGTAAAATCCCTCGCACTCTTGCTATAGAATGCGCGTGCCAGTTCAAGTCTGGCCTCGGGCACCATTCATCAAAGCCCTGACTCATGTCATAATGCCGATTTTTTATGTCTGAATTGTTGAAAGGACTACATGTTACTTCCGAGTTTTGCCAAGCGCATGAGATTGATGCATTTTAGTAAGCATATCCCATATTAGAATGGGTTGAAGAGGAATATTGGAGGGATCTGCGCCCCCTCTCCCTATAAGTGTAAGGAGAGGGGGGAAGCAGTCAATCAAAGCCGAACTTACAAACTACTTATTCTAGCGGGTCAATAACTAGTTGGTATGGATTGTTTTCGCTTCCAATAATCCAATTACTGTTTCCGGTTCCAGTCAAATGACAATGATAAAGATCAGGCTGATATTGTTCTATAACTGTCAGCACATTATAAGTAGACTTACTTATCTGACACATTGGCGAGCCATCGGCGGTCGTAAGTGTATATTGACGCTCCTCGATGTGCATGCGTTTAGTGTTTGAATAACTTTGCGGATAAGTTTCTAATAGACTTTGTAAAATAACACTTTCGTTAGTGTGATTGGCCAATTGAATTGTAGGGCTAGTAGTAGGCGCAATACCCAGAAATGTGTCGATTTGGTTAGGCCCAGTTTTTGAAATGGTGCAATAACCATTACCAAAATTGTCGGGATTTTGCGCAGCGATTTGTGGTACGCCAAATTTAGACAATCTAATCTCGCACAGATCTCGCTCCAGAGTATACTGAGTAGATATAAAATATTGATTGTTTTTTAAGACTGGCAAGTCATGAAGGGGTGACGTAGTGTTTATGTATGCATTTATTTGGAACTCTGGATCATTTGTGGCTGTCAACACATTGAATACGCCAGTTTTATTGGCTATTTGAACCTGTGGGGGTTTCTCCATAATAGATGCGGTATTAATATTCACAAGCATCTTTTGATCATTAATATTTTGGTTTCTCTGGGTAACAAATTGTGCACTAAGTGTTTCATTGTCCTCGTTTCGTATCCTCACAATCATAGCTAGTTCACTATGGTTAACTTTAATGCATCTTGCATTATCAGCGACTTGCGGGAGGCTCAGCCCAAAACCAACTCTATAAAACGACCCGAGGTGCTGTATTACAAGTGGAGTAGAAAATTTCGATACCGTTCCATTATCATGCTTATATGCTAAATCAAGCATGCCGATAAAGGCAAACTTAGACGTTCTAGAATTGGGGTCCACACCCCTCTCATCAGAGGTATTTTGACACGTAAGGCCATCTTGTATTTGAGATTGGTAGTAATGGTTATACCAAGCCAACGGTTCATGGTTCATATATGTTCCGCGAATGAAACTGATGCTGCACTTCAAAATGTTTGAGTCGTTATCCTGTGGGCAGTGATATGAAAAGTTCGTCGCAGATCTTGGGTTTACATTGCGATCCCCTCCTGGCCAGTAGGGATAAGGCCCAGGGGTAAAATTAACTATCTCCATGTTAGTAGGAGCAGAAAATTCCAAATCTATATTCATGTACGAGCTCTTTAGCGGCTGAGCTAACAATGATGATGAGAATAAAAGAACTGAACCAATAATAAAGGGAATGCTAATAATCAATTTTTTCATCAGATACTCCAATACTCTAATATTAAATCAACGGATATGATTCTAGCATGTAATTTATAAATTCATTTGTTATAATTGTTACTAAAAATGTCACGAAACAATCCCCACTTAGATATAAAAGAAAAAGCGCCACTTGCTCTTAAGCGAGTGGCGCTAGACTTATGTCAGGGCTTTTTTGTATCTTTCGCTTTATCGAGCTAAGCCATTTTGGTGATTAACATGGAAGGTAAAATAAACAGATGAAAACAACAGCACTAGCCGATAAACCAGATACACGATCGCCAGCTGGCGCCGATGTTTGTTTTATTATGGAGGGGAGCGGGTGGTATGATCCATAGTACACTCGGACCCTTTCAAATCAATAAGGCTGTTGTTCATGCGACTATTAATGAGTTTTGGTACGTTTTGGAAGGGAATGGGGAAATATGGAGAGATAATGGTGCTGAAAATAAAGTCACTACACTTGTTGCCGGCACGTCAATCGACATCCCACAAGGAACCGCTTTTCAGTACCGTAATGTATCCAATAAAGAGTTGAAATTCATCTGTATCACTATGCCACCATGGCCTAGTGATTCAGAAGCCAGCTATATTGATAGTGGTAAATGGACACCGACGGTTTAGCATCACTGCGCACCTCGTGGCCGTGGGGATACGTTACATTGGGTGGCGATAAATTTTGATTTTTTGTAAAAAAAAGTCACATTTGATAGTTAAAACAACAGTTGTTAATGAATATCATAATAAGGATGAAATCTCTCTTTGAGAGTCCTCGGGACAATGGTATAACTAAGCCAGAAATGAGACCCTTTTTATTATTCTTTTGAGGAAAACTGTCATGATATTCTCCCTGGTTGAACGTGCCGCTGCTGATCCTATTTTAGGTCTTACCGATGCCTTTAAAGCAGATAAGCGCACTAATAAGGTCAACCTTGGTGTGGGGATCTACAAGGATGAGTCAGGTCAGACGCCCATTTTAAAGTCAGTGAAAATGGCTGAAGCCAAATTATTGAGCGAAGAGATCAGTAAAAGCTATTTAGGCATGGAAGGCGTACTCGCTTATAATACGGCGGTACAAGGTTTATTGTTCGGTGAAGCGCATCGAGTTATTCAAGACAAAAGAGTGTTTACGGCGCAAGCGCCAGGGGGGACGGGCTCACTACGTGTTGCTGCGGAATTTGTGATGCGTCATACACCCGTCCGCACCATTTGGGTGAGTGATCCTACGTGGGCCAACCATCAAAATATTTTTAGCTCAGCTGGTCTTGAGGTTAAACAATATCGTTATTATCAAGCGCAAACGCATGGTTTAGATTTTGAGGCGATGATTGCGGATTTGTCTTCAGCTAATATCGGGGATTTAGTCTTATTACATGGCTGTTGTCATAACCCAACGGGGATTGATTTAAATATCGAGCAATGGCAACAGCTGGCGGATTTATGTTTAGAAAAGTCATTAGTGCCTTTGTTTGATTTTGCTTATCAAGGTTTCGGTGAAGGCGTTGAAGAAGATGCACAAGGGTTAAGAGTGGTTGCCAATACCGTTCCTGAATTGTTAGTGGCCAATTCTTTTTCTAAAAACTTTGGCCTTTATAATGAGCGGATCGGAGCGATTACGGTCGTCGGTAACGATGAAACACAAGCATCGAATAGTTTTAGCCAAATCAAGAGTACCATTCGTGGTTTATATTCAAACCCGCCAGCACACGGTGGTTTGATTGTGAGTACGATTTTAGCCGACAGTGGACTTAAAGCCTTGTGGTTATCTGAGTTGCAAGAGATGAGAGAGCGCATTGGTCAAATGCGTACATTATTTGTTCAGTCGTTGAAAGCTCATGGCGTGACACAAGATTTTAGCTTTATTTCTCAGCAAAATGGCATGTTCAGCTTTTCTGGCTTAACAAAAGCGCAGGTTGAGCAATTACGAGATGAGTTTGGCGTGTATATTGTGGGCTCGGGGCGGATCAGTGTTGCGGGTATGACAAAAACCAATATGCCGGTGATCTGTAAAGCCATCGCGGCGGTATTAGCGGTCTAAAACGGTTAGTATATTAATGAGGATGCCTTAAAAGGGCACTAAAAAGGACGATTGATATCGTCCTTTTTTAATGTTTCTTTCGTATTTTAAATAGGCAGTAATGTTAGGCTGTCATCGCTTTTAATGAAACCATGTTGGATAATGCATCGGCTAACGCTAATCTATCATGTAAGGCGATATGATGTTTACTTCTTAAAGGATAAAAGTAAGTATCCTGCTGTTGAAAAGGCATATCGGCATGACATAAGACTTTATCAACAATTTTTACCCCTAATATTTGGTGACACCAATCCAGTTTGTCATTGAGACTACAATGACTGATAGGAGAGGGCTCCTCTGTTAGATTGTCAATTAGAATTATTTCAGCTTTTGATTGCGCTAATGCATGGGAAAATTCAGGCAGTAATAAAGGTGGCATAATACTGGTTAAAAAACTGCCGGGCCCTAAAATAATCAATTCTGCCTCCTTTACCGCTTCACAGGCTTCAGCGGTAACGGTGACTTGAGGTTCTAGTGACAGTGCGGTGGGCCTATCGGTCATATTATCAACGTTTAATTCACCCAAGACCCGATTACCAGAAGCTTCAATGGCGACTAAATGCGTCGGCTGTTCTGACATGGGGATCACTCTTGTTTCAATTTTGAGTAATCGACGGATCAAATTAACAGCTTCAAGGGGACGGACACAGAGTTCATCTAATGCTAATAAAATAAGGTTACCTAAATTATGCCCTGCCAATTCTATGTCACCCGAAAAGCGATATTCAAATAATAAGGTTCCCATAGAAGGTCGTTCGGCTAACTGAGAGAGGCAATTACGGAGATCTCCCCAAGCAATACAATCTTGGCTAGCTCGTAAACGGCCTGTTGAACCGCCATTATCTGTGGTGGCGACAATACCAGTGAGACGATCGCCTAAAAAAGAGAGAGAAGAGAGCACACGCCCTAATCCATGGCCTCCGCCAATAGCAACAACATGATTAAAGCGATTGAGTGCATTATGTTTCATAAATGCCAATCCTTTTGAGTGTTTAAGTCATTTCTAAAACATAAAGAAAACACATTATACATGTTTGTTCGATGTTTTAGCTATGTAATCTTAACTAAGCTAGCATATAATAGGCTGAATTTGTCTACTTATACCCAAGCCCGTTGAAGATAAGTAGGCTTTATAATAAGGAGTCAGCGTGAAAACAGGAAAACTTGGACGTATTACAATTGTATTAGGTTGTGTCATTATTCTGTTTGTTGTGGTGCGCCTGATTTTCATTCCATCACTTTCAACGAAAGAGGGGGGAAGTCAGAAACTAACTAAGAATGCGACGCAAGCCAATAAGATCCCTAATTTTGCGGATATGGCAACGATCAGTGAAAAAAAACGGGCTTTTTTTCGTTATTTAAACCCGTTAGTTCATCAGCAAAATGCCATTATTAGTGATGAACGGCAGTTTTTATTTTCAATACGCACTGAATTAGCACAAGGGCGAACATTAACGACTGCAGAAGAGTTTCGTTTGAACCAAATTACTGAAAAATACCAATATACCCTAAGAAGTCTCAATCAGCAGACGTTAAATGCTTTACTGATCAGAGTCGATATTATTCCTGATCCTTTAGTGTTAATTCAAGCGGCAAAAGAATCAGGCTGGGGGAGTTCACGTTTTGCGCGTGAAGGGTTTAATTTCTTTGGGCAATGGTGTTATAAGAAAGGTTGCGGTTTAGTCCCTCGTTCGAGAAGCCAAGGGTTATCTCATGAAGTGGCTGTATTCAGTAGTGTTGAAGCTTCGGTAGCGGCTTATATGCGTAATTTAAATTCTAATGCGGCTTATAGCTTATTTCGTAAAATTAGAGCCGATCTACGGGAAAAAGGAGAAACACCAATAGCGGATCAATTAGTGTATGGGTTAATCAATTACTCTGAGCGTCAACAGGCGTATATTAATGAGCTATTGAGCTTGTTACGACATAATAAAAAATATTTAGTGGAAAATCATGAACAAAAACCTGCGGTCTAATCGTTTCTTACTGACTCAGTTATTATTGAGTTGTCTTATATTTACTCAATTTTGTGCTTATGCAGCCCCATTTTCGTTAGAATACCAAGGTTTTTATCAACGACTCAAAAAAGTCAATAAAGGGCATTTTCAATTGGTTGAGGTGGCTTTTTTAGTCCCCAATAAAGATAAATGCCGTATTCTAAGTGGGAATATTGCGACGGAGAATAATACTTACCCCTTAGCTTATAGTGATGCTCAACAGCTATACATTCCTTATGATCCAAAATTAAAATCGAATAGGGCCTTGATCAATATGGATATTGAAGGGGAATCAAAAGATTGCAGTCTCATGATGCAAGTGAGGGTTAAAACGCCAAAGCTATCTTATGATGCGGCTGAAGTGCAACAAATACAAACTGAAATGGATACTTTATTAAGTGATATGCAAGGTTTTCCAATGAGATATTTTTCTGATCCTATCTCTGGATTAAATGTTGAATTTAATGAACCAACCCAAGTGTCTATTGATGGAATAGAAGTGTATGTGGGTCAGAAATATCATTTAGGCCATAAAGAGGTTGAGCAATTTTCGCGTATTTATTTTAGTCACAAACCTAAATTAATCAGCCCTTGGATCGAAGCAAACGTACAATAACAATGGTGTTGAGTGTAAGCGAGCTGATATCAGCTCGCTTACTGGCCTTAGAGTTTATCTTCTGGTTTATTTAATTTCTCGATCCAGCATTTTTTTAAATTGTCGTCAACAAATATCACTACCTACATTCTATGTTCAGTGCGACATAGCCCTTCATTGCTTTCTATCGATGAGCAGAGTATAAAAATAGTCAAGTTATCGAAAGGGTAAGGTTTCTAATGGAAATAACGTTTGAGCAGTTTAGTACTCAAGATGAGAGCTCAATATTAACAATACCGCGTTGGATAATTGAGCATAATCAGTCATGGGCTATTTTTTGCCCTGAAGGAGAGGTGGGGTCATTACTGGCTAATGTGTTAGGTGGCACACTGGCATACCAAGGACAATTCAGTAAAACAGAGGGGAAAATTGCACAAGTTTCTTTGGGTAGACAGCAACTTTTATTAGAGGAAGAGTTGGCCAAGGATGAAACCGATTTTCTTGATGTGATTGATGCAGGTACAAGTGTTTACACTCTTATTTATCAAGAGTGTAAAAATGATGAATTAGCACAATCATTATTGATGGAATTGGATTTATTACACCTTAAGGACAGTGGTTTTCGACAACTTTCTTCTGGAGAAACAAGACGTGTTATGTTGGCTAGATCACTGGCCACAAAACCTGACTTTTTAATACTTGATAATGTATTGACGGGGCTTGATGTTGCTCATCGCCAATCTTTGGTTCGTTACTTTACGCGTTTATCACAAAGGGTGAAGCGACCCATACAAATGATGGTGGTTTTTTCCCGTGAAGAAGACATGCCGGATTGGATAGAGCATATTGCGCTGTTTAATCAGGGGGGATTTGAAGGTTTGATGGATAAAGTCACTTGGAATACACATCCTTTGATCACCCAAATCAAAGCGCAATCCATGCAGCAAAGTGAGAAAATGATGGCACTTATTCGCCATCATCAACACCCGTTTCAATTTGATAATCCTGTTTTTGAGATTAAAGATGGTCAAGTGAATTACCTTGATAATATTTTTTTTACGGGTGTTAATTGGCGCATTGAGAATGGTGATCATTGGCAAATAAAAGGGCCTAATGGCTGTGGTAAAAGCACGCTGTTAGGGTTGATTTTTGGCGATCATCCTCAGTGTTACAGTAATGACATCGATATTTTTGGTCGAAAACGTGGCTCAGGCGAAACCATTTGGGAGATAAAAAAGCATATTGGCATGGTTTCCTCAGCATTACATTTGCAATATCGCGTCAACTGTAGCGCATTACAGGTCATACTATCAGGGTTTTACGATTCCATTGGCTTATACAGTGAACCGACACGTAAAGAGCTCGCATTAGCCAAAGAATGGTTAGCCATTTTACACATGAGTCAATATGAAAAGACAAGCTTTAGACAACTAGCTTATAGTCAGCAACGACTCCTTTTGATTGCTCGTGCGATTGTTAAGCAACCAAGGTTGTTAATACTGGATGAACCTTATCAAGGACTTGATTATTTGGGGCGAAGACTTATGAAAAATACTCTTGAGTTGATTGCAAAAGAAAACTTGAGCCAGTTACTTTATGTTTCTCATTATCAGAATGATAGTTTAGACAGTGTTCATCATGAATTAGTCTTTGTATATGATGAGGCGCTTGATTGTTATCGAACGAGCGTTATGCATAAAAAAGAACAACCTGAATAAGATCCTTTGATTAAAGATAATAGGCTTTTCTATAGAGTGATTGAATTTTACCGATCGGACAGCCTTTAATGACCGTTGCAAAATAAGTCACTCATTCAATAAATCACTACCTACATTCTATTTTTGTTTTTGATAACACTGTTAATCCTTTATGACTAGTTCAATAGTATTGATGTTATTCCTGAGTTTTTAGCATTAATTTATTTTTTAATCTTTACTTACCTTGAGTTATATTTATTTTTTATTTAAATTTAGTCTTATTATTGTTGTTACCTTGTTGACTTTACAGCTGTGAGAACTAAATTTATTATTGCTTTAGAGGTGATTTTTAACGTTTAAATGTGATTGCTGAGTATGAATACTGGCCGTTAATGTATCAATGCTGGATAGTCGCGATGAGATGATAGTAGTGATATAGGTGGAGCGTATTGATGATCCTTTCGTGTGTTAATTTCATTGCACTGCAATTAAATCAGTATATCAAAAACACTTTTGATATAAATGAAGATATTGTGATTATTTCTAATTTAGTTGAACAAGATGGCTCTATTATTCCTCAAGTCAATAATAAATTAGTGTTGTGTGTGGTCAATTTAGAAAAAGAAACATCAGTACAAGGGCGAAACCATCACAAATCATCTATATCTGCAACGAGTTTGAGTAAGGCGCTACCAATCCATTTTAATGTTTATTTGCTTGTATGTGCCAACTTTAATGGTGACAACTATCCTGAATCATTGAAATTTATTTCAACAGCAGTTGCTTTCTTTCAACAACGAAACATGTTTAACCATCAAAACTCACCTGAATTGTCAGCGGGTATAGATAAACTTATTTTAGATATTGAGAACGTGAAAAGCCAAGAAATGTGTAGCTTATGGAATATGATTGGGGCCAAGTATATGCCCTCCATTTTATATAAAATAAGATTGGTCAGTATTGATCCTGACAGTCCAGAGTCTAGAGAAACCCGTATTTCCAAACCCGATTACAGTATTCATCAGCAGGCTAATTAATATGGGGTACACTCCATTCTTTTCAATTAAAGTGAGACATGAGTATTTTGAAAACAATATTTGTCAAAATATTATTTTTGAACCTTTAATAGAAACACAGCAACTGTCAGTGAATGCAGATTTTGTTTTTAGAGACAGTATTGAAGGGTTTTATATATTAGCGGATGAAAATAGTGTTGAAAAATTGAAATTATTTATGGCCGATGAACCCTTGTTGTTAACATTTTTCGTATATTGCCAAGATGAGGGTTTTTCTCGTTATACCACGCCTAATGTATTAAAGGATGAACAGATACTTTATTTTGAACTGGATCCTGAAAGTCATCTAGATTATTCATTAACAAAAAAAAAATGCGTGTCGAATAATGATTTTAAAAGTCTCAATGATATGGCTGATATCGGTCTATCGTCTGATGATATTCCTTTTAAGAAGCCGTTGTGTTTAGTGAATATCGCAATATCAAAAAACGATCCCCGATTTTTTAGTCATAATGATAAAGAGCCTTTCTTGGCACCAACCTTAATGATCCATTTCAAAACCCGTACGACTTTTTGGGAGTACGCGTTGACTGGGCATGATTTTACCGGAGAGCCCCTTATTCAAGACATGAATGATCAATGTGCTTTTGCATTACAAGCCAGTGATGTTGATAAGGATAACAATACGGCAATGCTACGATTTCGCTCGAGTATCCCACTGGCTTTAGAGCATAGAGGTAAAAGACGTTTCCAACTCATTGATAAACAAGCTAATGGCAGTAAGGTTATTGTGAAGCGTTTGCCTATTGCTTTGGCTGGGCAAGGATATTATGACTCGATTGATAACACGTTAGCGGAAATATCGGAAATATTTATTAACTATTCATTTAAAAGGAATTAATCATGGGTGTGATGAAAACTCCAGGTGTCTATATTGTCGAAAAAAATGCTTTTCCTAATTCGGTCGTTGAAGTTGCGACGGCGGTACCCGCTTTTATCGGCTATACGGAGCGGGCGGATAATGGGGGAAAAAGCTTATCGGGCAAGCCGTGGCGGATCACCTCAATGGCTGAGTTTCGCATGTACTACGGCGAAGCACCCAAATCATCCTTTGCGATTGCTGAAAAAGCGGCAGATGCTTTAGAAGAAGCGGCATTCACTTTAGATGATAAAGCCTATTTAGTGAGTCAGTCGGGAACAAATTATTCGCTTTATAATAGTATGTTACTCTTCTTTCAAAATGGCGGCGGCCCTTGTTACATAGTTTCTGTGGGTCATTATGGCGATGATATTGAAGCCGATAAGTTACGCTCAGGGATCACGCCTCTGCTCAAAGAGCAAGAGCCCACAATGGTGGTGATACCCGAAGTGGTTCAGCTCGCAGAAGATGATTGCATCAGTGTTCAGCAGGCCGCGCTATCTCATTGTGGTGGGGTGATGAAAAATAGAGTGGCTATTTTAGATGTCTATAATGGCTTTAAAGATCGACAATCCCCAGATGGTGATTGTATTGATAGCTTCCGCTCTAAACTCGGTATTAATTATCTAGATTATTCAGCAGCTTATTATCCATGGCTGAACACAACGATTGTGCAAGACAATGATCTTTCTTTTGAAAATCTCGATGATATGAAAATGTTGAGTGATCTATTAACCCAAGAGGTCGCTAATCAATTTAAAGATTTAGAAGGGTTAAGTGAAGATGATTTAGCCACCCCAGCCAATAAATTAAGAGCGGCAAAGAAAACACAAATGGAAGCAGAGATCAGTAGCTTAAGTACGGTTGATGGTCTTTCTGAGAAAAAATTGTTGCATAAAACCTTAACGACCATGAGCCCAGTATATTCACAAATACTCTTGGAAATTAAAAATACACTGAATTTATTACCTCCTGCTGCCGCGATGGCTGGTATTTATACTATGGTCGATAATGCGAGAGGCGTTTGGAAAGCGCCTGCCAATGTCAGCTTAAATGCGGTCGTGTCGCCAGCGGTGAATATTTCTCATGATGAACAAGAAGATTTAAATGTGACCACTCAAGGTAAATCCATTAATGCCATAAGAGGTTTTACCGGTGAAGGGACGCTGGTTTGGGGCGCGAGAACCTTAGATGGGAACAGTTTAGATTGGCGCTATATTAGTGTGAGGCGGACGCTCATTATGCTTGAGGAGTCTATTCGTCTCGCGGCTAAAGCTTATGTGTTTGAACCCAATACTGCCAATACTTGGGTAACGATTAACAGCATGATCACTAACTTCTTAACTGGCATTTGGAAACGAGGGGGATTAGCGGGCGCCTCTCCTGAGGATGCGTTTAATGTCAGTGTTGGCTTAGGCACGACCATGACCAGTGAGGATATTCTTGAAGGCATTTTACGGGTCTCGGTGTTAGTGGCTGTGACGCGTCCGGCTGAATTTATTGAGATTACTTTCCAACAGCAAATGCAAAAATCATAAAAGGACGATCGTAACTCGATTTGCGATTAATCAATTTTGACTTATTCATTTTGTAAAGGAGCAAGACTATGGCAGATGATGGATCAGCACAATCGGAAACGGTTTGGCCTATATCAAAGTTTTATTTTGAAGTGAAATGGGCAGGCGGTGCAGGCGAAGGTATGGTGTCTTCATTTCAAGAAGTGTCTGGTTTAGACGTGGAGGCACAAGTCATTGAGTATCGCGCAGGCGATAATAAGGTGTTTTCTACCATTAAAATGCCAGGGATCGTGAAATCCAGCAATGTGACGTTAAAGAAAGGGGTTTTTGTTAAAGATAACAAGTTTTACGACTGGTATAGCAAAATTAAGATGAACACGGTGGCCAGAACGGCAGTGACCATTAGTTTACTTGATGAAACCGGCGCCCCGACGATGGTATGGACTTTATCCAATGCTTGGCCGACGAAGATCACTGGGACCGATTTAAAATCAGATGGAAATGAGGTGGCGGTGGAAACCATTGAGTTAGCCCATGAAGGTTTAGTGATTGCCAATTCTTAATATTCATTGCGGTGTTTGTTCTGTTTATTGACGAGTTGTGCAAGTGCCGCGAATGATATCGCTAAAAATAAAGGGGGTGAATGATGCCGGGTGAGACACAAAATAACGATATTTGGCCCATTCCCGCTTTTTATTTTAAGGTGGCTTTTCATGGGGCTAAAAATAAATCGGATACGGCCTTTCAGGAGATCTCAGGTATTGGTTCGCAGCTCGATACTGATGAGGTTTTTGAAGGGGGGGAGAATCGGTTTAGTTACCATCTTCCTAAGGCGGTAAAGCACACCAATGTTGTGTTTAAACGGGGTATTGCAGAATTAGATTCTTTCTTAGTGAAATGGTGCAAAACGTTTTTTGAGGGAGACTTTAAAAGCCCATTAGTACCAAAAGATCTGTCGGTTCATTTGTTGGGAGAAAAAGGCACGGTGATCCGCAGTTGGAATTTTTTTCAGGCTTATCCTGTTAATTGGAAGGTTGATGGGTTTCATTCAACCAAGAATGAAGTGGCCATCGAGGAAATTGAACTCTGCTATCAATACTCAAACAGGGTGATGTAATTATGTCAGTTGAAGTGAAGCAAATGGTGATTAAATCTCAGGTTAAAAGCAAGGGGATAGAAGACACTGCATTAGCGATAGACGCATTTGATGAGCGACAATTAGAAGCGCGTTTAAAGCAAGAGATGCGATTAGTGCAGCAAAAAATCAATGATCAAAGAGAGCGCTAAAGGATAGCATAATGGCACAAAAACTGACCATTGAAACCCAAGATAAAAGCAGTCAATTTGAGGTGATGATTAATCCCAATAGTGTTAATCATCATTATGTGATCAAATATGATGATTCTAAAAATAAGCCGTTGGGAACATCGGGATTAGAGACTAAATTTGCCGGTTATAATTCAGAAAATCTTGATTTTAATATCACTATCGATGGAACCGGTGTGGTCAAAACGAAAAGCGCAGTGGATGTGGCAACACAGATCACCCAATTAAAAAAAGTGATTTATGATTATATCGGTGATATCCATCAGCCTAATATCGTGAATGTGATTTGGGGAACGTTTCACTTTGTTTGTCGGTTGACGAATTTTAAAGTGGAATATACTTTATTTAAACCTGATGGTACGCCATTGAGAGCTAAAATTCAGTTGGCTTTTATTGGTTATATGAGCAGTAAAGAAGAAGCCTTAAAGGCCAAGCGTTCGTCTCCTGACTTGAGTCATATTATTGACGTTAAAGTGGGGGATACTCTACCTTTATTGTGTCATCAAGTGTATCAGGATAGTAGTTATTACATTGATATCGCTAGGATTAATGATTTAACGCATTTTCGTCCCTTAACACCCGGTAGTCAGCTCTATTTTCCGCCTTTAGATTAAGGCGAATGGCTTTAAATGAATCGGGATTCATTTAGCGTTTTTCGATTTTAGCGATCTCTAGCTTAAGGGGTATTCCATTAAAAAGCACAATATTAATAAGGAAGCGCTATGGCGGCATCACCTTTAGCCAATAGTGACGGTGTACTGAGTTACAGTATCACCACTAATGGCGCGCCGTTAAAAGATACGGTGAATGTGCTGTCTATTGAAGTGAGCAAGATGATTAATCAAATCTCAAAGGCAAAGATTGTTATTGAAGATGGGGATATGCCAACCAAAGACTTTATTATTAGTAATCAAGATGATTTCAAACCGGGTGCCGAAATTGTGATTAAAGCCGGCTATGCGGGCAGTTTAAGCCAAATTTACAGCGGGATTGTGATCCGTCACGGGATCAGTATTGGTCAGCAAAATGATTCAAGATTAGTGGTTGAATGCCGAGATAAAGCCGTTGCGATGACCTTGGGGCGTAAGAGTAATAATTACGTTGATCAAAAAGACAGTGACATCATATCCACATTGATAGGTCAATCCTCAGGGCTCTCAGCTGATGTCACTGCGACGACGACGGAATATCCAGAGTTAGTGCAATTTAATTGTACGGATTGGGATTTTTTATTGGTAAGGGCGGAAGTGAATGGTTTTGTCGTGTGTGTGGATGATGGCAAAGTCAGTGTTAATGCTCCAAAAGTATCAAGTTCTGCTGTATTAACGGTAACTTATGGGGAAGACTTGATCCGTTTTAATGCCGATATCGATGCAAGATATCAATTTAAATCGGTGACGGGGATCAGCTGGGACAGTAAGAATCAAGCCAGTATTGAAGCAGAAGTGTCAGCACAAACCTTGAATAGTCAGGGAGATTTAACCACTGATGATTTGGCTGAGGCGTTAAATTTGTCAGAGTATCGGCTACAGACGTCCAGTGCTTTGGCGCAATCGGCATTAAAAGATTGGGCGACAGGTCAACAAGTTAAGTCAGGGCTATCTCGTATTCGGGGTAATATGGCTTTTCAAGGTAATGATCAGGTGATGATTGGTTCATTGGTGGAAGTCGCTGGGGTGGGTAATCGTTTTAATGGTGATGTGTTTGTCAGTCAAGTGCACCATGAATTAAGTAATGGACAATGGTTAACGGAAGTGGAATTTGGTATGTCGCCTAATTGGTCTGCTGAGCATCGTGATTTAGCCCCTCCAGCGGCTTCTGGGCTGATCCCTGGTATTGAAGGTTTACATATCGGTGTGGTGTTAAAGTTGGATGAGGATCCCGCTCAGCAAAATCGTATTCAAGTACAGGTTCCCGTTGCGCAAGCGCAGACCCAAGGCGTTTGGGCAAGACTGTCGACCTATTATGCATCAGAAGGTTTTGGCAATTTCTTTATTCCTGAAATTGGTGACGAGGTCGTATTAGGCTATTTTAATCAAGATCCAAGTGAGCCGGTGATTTTGGGGAGTTTATACAGTAGTCAGCGATCGCCCCCTGATGAACTGAGTGCTGAAAATAATATTAAAGCTATTGTGACCAAGAGTTTACTTAAAATTGAATTTGATGATGAAAATAAAGTCATTACTGTCATTACCCCTGGGAATAATAAAATTATATTGAGTGATAAAGATGAATCCATTTTATTACAAGATCAAAACAATAATAAGGTTGAATTGAGTAGCAGTGGCATCAGCCTTGAAAGTCCAAAAGACATTAAGATCAGTGCTCAAGGGACCTTGTCTCTTGAGTCTGAGGGTAAAATGAGCTTGAGTTCAAATGCCGATTTATCGGCTTCAGGTTTGAACGTGAATATGGAAGCGCAGGTCGGCTTTACTGGAAAAGGCAGTGCGACGGCAGAGTTGTCGGCTTCGGGGCAAACGACTGTGAAAGGGGCTATCGTTATGATTAACTGATTAACTGATTAACTGATTAACTGATTAACTGATTAACTGATTAACTGATTAACTGATTAACTGATTAACGATGTTGAGATGATTAGTTGTTGAAAGTGGTTGATAAAAGTTGAACAGGGTCATTCAAAAAAGCCATTCAAGGCAAGGCTACAAGGAGAAAGCTTAGGAGAAAGCGATGCCACCAGCGGCAAGATTAACCGATATGCATGTGTGTCCGATGGTGACGCCGGGATTGCCGCCAATTCCTCATGTGGGAGGGCCCGTTATCGGCCCTGGAGAGCCTACGGTATTAATTGTGAAGCTTCCAGCGTCAGTATTGGGTGATTCTTGTGTGTGTGTGGGGCCACCCGATAGTATTATCAAAGGCAGTGCAACGGTGATGATTGGAGGAAAGCCTGCAGTAAGAATGGGAGACAGTACCGCACACGGTGGCAGCATTGTACTCGGAGCGCCTACTGTTGTGATAGGCGGCTAAGGTGTTAGCCCGCTTTTTTATAAGAGGTCATGGTGAGGTTAAACAGGGTTAAGTTAAACAAGGAAGTGCAAATATGGATGATAATACATTCCTAGGTCGTGGTTGGTGTTTTCCCCCAGAATTCAGCTTTGATGATCGAAAAGTGAAAATGGTGACAGATGTCGATGATATCGATGAAAGCTTAACCATTCTATTGTCTACGACACCGGGTGAACGAGTCATGCAGCCAGATTATGGCTGTAGGATTAAAGCCATGGTGTTTGAAGAGATCAACCAGTCTATCTTAACCCAAATAAGGCATGCTATTGAGCAAGCCATTCTTTTTTTCGAGCCTCGAATAATATTAGAAGAGATTGATATTGATACTCATCAAAGCCTTGAAGGCCGACTCAGTATCCATCTGGACTATACCGTGATTACCACTAATTCTAGACGCAATAAAGTGTATCCTTTTTATATTCTAGAAGGCACCTTGGTCGATCTATAGCTTTAGGAGTGACTGTTGCAAAAAGCCATTAATAACAAGCCTCGCATGATCGGTACGACTCAAGCCAATCGCTTGAGCGAAGCGCTAGTAGAAGGCTTTTTTCATGTGGATGAAATGTCCTTTGAGGATTTACTCTTGTTGGCTAAAGAAATAGCCGAGCAAGTACATTATTATGACTTAACGCATAATCGTGTGGGACATTGGGGAGGATTATTTACCGCTCATGATGTGGTGATTATGGCGATGATGTTACGGCTTGATTGCAGCACTAAAATGGCTGGATTCAATCAATGCTTAGAAATCGATCGCTATCGTGCGGTTAATGAATGCATTGAATTGTTCATTGATATTGATTTTTATATTAATGCCTTGCAAAAGTCAAAGAGTGAGTTCGCGAATGAATTATGCCTAAAAATCATTTCCGTGGTTGATATGAAGCTGGGCAGTGAGCTTTTGAGCATTATGCCATTGGCATTTTCAGCGAGTCAGCAGGTAAGAACGGAGCAAAACAAATTAAAAATCAGTTTAGAAAAGGTTAATGCATTAAGTGCATTTTGGCCAAAAACGCTTAGAGATAAAATAGCGACCTGTTATCAAGCGACTTTTGATCCTCAAAGTACAGATAATACAGAGTGTGATGGCATTGAGCTTTATAGAGACGATGCCAAAACGCAACTGTATCGTTGTTTTTCAACGTTGATGAATAGTATTGATTATTTACAATTAGAAACTCAGGTCTATTTTCAACAAGCGATAGAAAGCTATCGTCATGATCCCGCTCTCGGATTATTGATGGCATTTCTAAAACTGTTTGGGAAGGCTCAAGATGAGCTTAATCAATTTACGGTTAAGCATCGGCAATTTTATTATTGCGATTTATTAAAGTTTGAGCCGATGAGTGAGCATTGCGAACAAGCTTATTTAGTCTTGAGTTTAGCGAAAGGCGTCAAAAGATCCGTATTATTGCCAAAAGGGACCGTGTTTAGCAGTGGCAAAGATAAGCCATTTCAAGAAAGCCTCTATGAGACGAATGAGGCGATCTGGTTGACTGACGTATTGGTCAAACAAATTTGCACTTTACACTTACAGCGAGATCCACTTATTTCCCCTGAGAGCGAATTGCATTATGTGACAGGTGTGCGTCATTGGCAGGGATGGGGGCAAGATGGGGTCAAAGAGAGTGATGAGGTACTCATCGGTAAGCGACAAAGAGGATTTTCTTTATTTGGTCATGGGAAGGATCCCGATGTGATATTTGAACAATCCGAATTAGGATTGGTGGTGACAGATCCTGTTCTATTGCTTAAGGAAGGTCAAAGAACGATTGAAATTGCGGTAACTTTAGTTGAACCTGATTCTGTCCCAGCCGATCAACTCAATGCATTGAGTCTGGCTGGTACTCAAAAAGATAAACAGCATGCATTGATGGCCATATTTAGCCATCTACTCGATGTTGATTCGGATTTTCATGACAATGCCTTTCGTCTCGATGAGGCCAGTTTACAAACATTATTATCTGAAAAGAATATTCATTCACTCAGGCGGAGTTTATATAAGTACTACTTATTGGGGTTATTAACGTCTTGCCAGAGCGTACCATTGCTGTATCGATTATTGGGGCGACTTTTTAGTCGCCACACACTTTCGATTGAAACGTCGAAAATGGATGAAACATCCATTGAACAATGTCAACCTTGGCTCAATGAAACCGATCTCCTTTTAGTAAAAAAGAAAGTGACGTCACTTCTCGATGGAAAAGATCTGTCCAGATTATTGCGCTTATTGAGTCAGTCTCGCTTACTGACCTTTTATCAGCTTTATGAAACCATGTTTAATATTCAATTAAGCACGGAGGTTGGCTGGAGATCACTTCAAAAATATCAAATACATCCGTTAGTCAATCATGATGAAGGGGAGTATGGTTTTAGGTTTACGTTGATCTTACCCCCCTCATTTCCTGCATTGATGCCTTATGCTTGTCAGTTTAATGGGCAAGATTGGACAATGCCTTCGCCAGGGGTGCAATTGACGATCAATCCCTTAGCGACTTTTTTCCCTTATTCCATTTTTAGGGCCTTATTACTCAGTAGTATTCAGTTTGAGGTGGATGTCGCTGGGATCACTGAGCTGGTCGCTTATAATCAGCATGGCCGAGTCGATCCGAGTAAGTCTTTTCATCCTTTTGGTGCTCAAGCGAGTCTGCAGTCTCATTTTATTTTCGGTAGTCATGAAATGGCATTGAAGAATATTAAGCATATTGCCATGACGATCACTTGGTCAGAACTGCCTACAGAGAAAACCGGTTTTGCATTTCATTATGCACAATACCCTGACAATATCGTCAATGAGCATTTTCTCGTTGAACTGGGTTGGTTAAAAGAAGGCGGATGGTGCTCTGATCATAAACGCTATTTATTATTTAGTGCGTCGGATGAGGACGTATTACGCAGTCAAAGTCATATTATTGCTAATGTTAATTATGACAGTGTGTTTGAGCCTAGTCGAAACAAAAAAGAGGTGTTTGACAGTGCTTCATTTGATTATAATTTAAAGAGTCGAGGCGGCTTTTTTAAACTGACGTTAGTGTCACCTAAAATGGGCTTTGGACATCGTGATTATACGCCTCTATTAACCCAGTTATTGGTTGACAATGCGAAGACAAAACGCCATCAAAGACCGCTGCCTAATTTACCTTACACTCCGATTATTGAACGGTTTAGTCTTAATTATAAAGCCAGTGCCATGATTGATTTTTCTCATACTCAAATGAACATGCAAAGCTTACAATCGGTTGTTCATATTCATCCTTTTGGTTTTGAACGCATTTATCCTTTTCAAACCGACTCGTCAACATCGCCAAAAAGAGTGTCTAGTCAAGACATGAGGCACTATTTATTTCCTCGATATCGCGCTGATGGGCATTTATTTATTGGATTATCGGGGACATCTTTAAGTGGGGTTATTCAGCTTTTTTTCCATCTTGATTCTAATATGGATCAAGAAAATAGCACCTTGTCCCATAATACAAAAAAAGAGAGTTATGATGAACGATCGGAGCCATCGTTAACCTGGTTATATCTAATGAATAATCAGTGGAAAACATTATCCGATAAAAACGTGCTTTCAGATTCCACGCAAGGCCTACTGACTTCTGGGATTGTGACTTTAGATTTACCGGAAGCCCTTAATCAAATTCATTCAATCATGCCCGCAGGATTATTCTGGATAAGTGTGGTATCAAATAATACATTATCATTATTTTCGAAGTGTTACAGTGTTTCCGTGCAGGGGGCGACGGTGACGCGCAAGCTTCCATCCACAGGCAACCTTGATAAGGGAGCGCCACAAGCACCCATTGCGCAAGGTGGCACCATCAGTGATAAATGGCGGGCGATCCCCAGTATTGCTGAAATGGGGACAATAGATCAAAAAACGCCTGTATTTGGGGGGCATAGAAAAGAGCAACAATGGGAATTGGTTCAAAGAGCGAGTGAAAGGTTAAGGCATAAAGGTCGCGCGATCAGTACATGGGATTATGAACGCCTTATTTTACAAGCTTTTAGTCATATTGATAAAGTGGCTTGTTTACCTAATATTGTGTATCCCAAACAAGGTGTTTTTCCTGGGCATTTATTGATCGTAGTCAGGCCTAAAGTGACTCAATGTCACCACGGACGTTGCAATGCCGTTAGTTTAAGTGATGTGCTCTTAAAGCAAGTAACAATATTTGTTCAGGATCTCTGCTCGGCATTTGTTCAAGTGGAAGTACGAGAACCTGAATATGAGTCTCTTCAAGTACGCTGCAAGGTTAAGTTTACGTCCAATATGAATAAAGGGGCGTTAATGGCCCAATTAAATCATGATATTTGTGAATACCTATGTCCTTGGACTGAAGCGAATAGAGGACAGACGGGGTTGGAAACCGCTGTCGTTAAAAATAGTAATCTAGGCTTAGGTTGGCATGTTAAAACGAAAGATATTGACTCTTTTATTCATCAATTGGATTACGTTAGTTTTGTGACTCAATTATCGGTATTACATCTTGTTGAAGAGCAAGACAGTCTGTTGCCTTATTATCAGTTAAGAGACTCGGCATTCGATAATACTGCTGCTC
Source organism: Shewanella surugensis (assembly GCF_023284005.1). Lineage (GTDB taxonomy): Bacteria > Pseudomonadota > Gammaproteobacteria > Enterobacterales > Shewanellaceae > Shewanella > Shewanella surugensis. The sequence goes on along the minus strand of NZ_JAKIKS010000011.1, from coordinate 15,249 downwards.
AAAATATGCGGCAAGATACTTCTCAAGAGGCATCCCCCACTATCGCGGTGCTTGAAACGGATATTTTTCCTAGTCGACCTTGGAGTATTTTAATGTCACTTGAGCATCATATGATTGAATGTATCGAGGAAGAAGTCTATTTAGCGCCAAGTATCACGGGGATCGATGCGTTAACGGTCGGTGAGAATTTCATTATTGGTGACGATTTATCTAGCCAAAGCTGTCAACAGCAGCCCGAAGAGAGTAATGAGGTGAAGTAAATGGCGAAACGCAATCGCAGTACCTTAAAAAACTATTTTAGGAAAGGGGCATTGCCTTCATCGGAACATTTTTCAGACTTGATTGATTCTTCTTTAAATACACTCGATGAAGGATTTGATAAAACGCAATCAGAAGGATTTAAAGTGTCTTCTTTAGGGGAGTCAGCAAGTTTAATGAGCTTTTATCGTGAAGAAGGTAATGGTTCAACGTTATGGTCGATTAGGTTCGATGATGCGACTGACTCACTTTTATTTCAGCCCAGTGCTCATAACCCATTAGAGACGCAAGTTGATAAGCCGTCTCAGCAGAGTATATTTTCACTAACTCAAGAAGGACACGTTGGGATCAACCGCACCTCTCCGGCTCAATGTTTAGATGTGAATGGCATTGTTAAAGCGAAGGGACGAATGGGAGGTTTGTTTGATGAAGAAAGCCATCATCTTCCTTATATTAAGGCTGATGGGCATTGGTACAATATTACCCCCTTGTTAGAAGGGTGCCAAGCATTTGAAATCATGGCTGGTGTTGGCATAAAACGCAGTGGACGATATGGATTACTGCATGCGATAGCCTTAAATACCTGTAATCCTAACGCATCATGGTTTTCTCGCTGGTTTAATCTCTTTAATTGGAAGAAACAAATTCATGCATATCATGCGTTTTATGGCTCTCGGGCAGATAAAGTCAAATTACGCTGGATAGAGGTTAAGGCGAATGATAATGATCATGGTGCTTACCGGCCCTATTATTTACAAATGCGTTCAAACACCCGTTATGGTGAGGGGATGGTGATCCGTTATCACATGACACGCCTTTGGTTTGATGAGTATATGGCAGACAGTCAATTGCCAGTGGATGGATCGCAATAAAGCTAATATAAAAAGCGGATGCGACAGATAGGTAGCGTACAGAACGAATGACAGCGCACAAAGGGAAAGGTGGATTGAATATGAGCCTGCAACCGAAGAGCCAATCTCAACCTGAAAAACAGTATAAAGGGCTTCAAGATAACGGTAGCCTTAAACGACATAGCCATAATAATCCCAAAGAGGCAGGATTAAGTTTTGATAGCTTAAGGCAAGCTGGGATCGCTTATGCACAGAGCTTTTCAGGCGAGGTATGGACTGATTTTAATACACATGATCCAGGCGTCACCATTCTTGAACAGACTTGTTTTGCTTTAACCGAATTAATGTACCAAACCCAGTTTAATGTTGAAAATTATTTAGTGGATCATTTAGATCAGCTGGATCTGGACCGTTTGGCTTTACATTCTCCACAAGATATTTTTCCAGCAAGACCCTGTACCCCGACCGATTATGAAGCCGTGATTTTAGATGCTGTGGAAGAGGTAGATAAGGTGTGGGTATGGCCTGTTGCACTGCCTGCTTTGAAAAGGGGCGCAGAAACAGACAATCAGTTGCAAGGATTGTATCGAATTGATCTCCAGCTGACGTCAGAGGCTTTTAAGCGATGTCAGCAACGTGACAGTTTGCGGCAAAAAATCATTGAGAAGGTCAGTGGTATTTATGGACGTAACCGACAGCTATGTGAAGATATTGAGGCGGTCAGGATCCTTGAATTACAGGGATATGAGTTGGTGGCTAATATTGGCATTGAGCCTACGGTTGATTGTAATGAGGTGTTAGCCGACATTTATTTTGCCACTCAGGAGTGGCTAATGGGTAAACGAGATATAGTGACTTATGAAGAGAGAAAAAGATTGGGAGCCGGTTTAGACACGATTTTACTTGGGCCTCAGCTAACCCATGGGAAAGTCATCAATCAGCAACAGTCGGTAAACACCTTATCATCGCTTTATAGTTTAATTCTGAACATTAAGGGCGTTAATCGAGTTTCAAATCTACAGCTACAAAAACTCGTCCAATTAGTCGAAGGCGTGTTTATTGCTGAAGGCATGACGATAGAAGACACTGCGGCAAAAAATCACACGCAATCAGCTCAAGAGCATGAGGTTATTCAAGACAAAGTTTGGTTTAAATTACCTCAAAAAGAAGCGGATCTTAAGGTGATATTAAGTCAGCAGCAAGAAAGTTGTATTAACAATATTAGTAATGTGAAGGCGCGTCTGGAATTGAGACGCTTTAAACAATACTCGTTACGTTTTGTTAGGCAAGAGATCAGTTCAATTTATCAATCTCCAAAGGGAATATATCCTTGGTTAATGCCTTATTCTTCCATTTTGGAGCAATTCCCTATTCATTATCAATTAGGGCAATATGGCATGATGGCTTCATCGCCAGCAGAAGACAAAGCCAAGGTGAGTCAGCTTAGAGGGTATTTATTGATCTTTGAACAATTAATGGCAAACTTCAGGGCGAATACGCAAGGGGTTAGGCAATTGTTTTCTATCGATAAACCTCAAAAAAGTTATCAGTTCCATACTTTTTCTCAAAATGAGATTAAACATATTCATACTTTATATCCCCAAAACGCGCAAACTGTTTTTGATTCTATCCTGGCTAAGTTTGATCCTTTTATTGAGCGTAAAAGCCGAGTGATAGATTATTTAATTGCCCTCTATGGAGAGCAGTGTGATGGGCATGTTTTAAGGCAATATCACTATGATGAAGAGCCTTCCCTTGATGAAAGGTTATTAGATCATAAAATTGCTTTTTTAAAAAATATCATCTCTATAGGGAAAGAAAGAGCCGGCGGGTTTGATTATCGTCGATACCAAGAACCGCATAAGAATAAAGGCGGCTTTCACGCTCGTCTTTGTCATCACTTAGGATTGTTTGAGAGTGCAGCTCCTTACTGTCAATATTTAGCTGGACTCACCTTAGTCACAGATGATGAGTATCAGCAAGAAATGAGTCCCCATTCTGAGTTTGAATGGATGGAAGGCTTAGCAGAAAGTCAGGCTGTGGCCTTTCAAGATCCTTTGAATGAAGTGCCTTTAAATGATGCCAGACAATCCTTGAGTATACTGAAAATAGAGAAAATATTGTTACAACTGCCTTTGTTTCATCATAAATTGATCAGCAAGACCTTTTTGACAAAGGGGCATAAACCGAAATATTTTAAAATATATCAAAAAGAGACCGTTTATCATCTCTTTTTTGAATATCGCTTCAATGATAAAGACAGTCTGCGTATTTATATTGGGGAGAGTCATAGCTTAAATAAAGCCGTTAGGCTTATACAATTGCTCAATCACTATATCAAGTATGTTAATACCCAAAGCGAAGGCATGTATGTCGTTGAGCCGATATTATTACGACCTCTTTCTACGTCTCCTCCATCATTGAACGATACTCCTCAAGCGGCGAAAACGGTAAAGAACACCGACTCTTTGTCTTTTTTTGTTCATATTGTTATGTCTGGATTTACCAGTCGTACCATTGAGCAAGGCTTTAGAGGTTTGGTTGAGGATGAGGTCAATAAACATTGCCCAGCTCATATTCAACCCATATGTCATTGGCTCGAGTTTGAAGCACTGCATCATTTTGAATCGTTATATCTTCCTTGGATTGAGGCGAGACGATTATCACTTTGCCCCTCTAAAGAGTGTGACGGATTGGCTGCGCAGTTATTAGATTTTTTACAAGTAAGCCATTCATAGTAGCAACACCTTACTTGACCCAGAAGCGGACGAATATGGCAGAATGTGAGCATTTAATTGAGCAAGCAACGTTTGATGTGACTTTCGATTCACAGTATCAAAATGATCTGTTTCAAATGCAAGCTGGACGCTTTATGACTCAGACGATTTTGCCCCTTATCGATAAAGTGTTTAGTGAGTGTGCTATTCATCATCAAGTGATCCAAATTGATAAGTTAGAAATTGATTTAGGCTGTATTCAGGGACAAGATTTTTTCACTCAATTAGAAGACAAATTACCGAGAGTATTAAAACAGACATTGTTAAATCTGATGTCATCAGCTTCAGGCTGTGGGGTAGATAATGTAGTAGAGAGTGTAATCGATAATGTCATTGATAATAGGGGGGAGGGAGAGACTCACATCGCCAATAAACCACTTCACTCCAGCCTTGGAGCAACGGATAACAACCCATTAGTCAATATTCGTCATCAGCAGGCGATAAAATGGCAGCAATTATCATTTTATTTGTTATTTGGCTACTTGCCTTGGAATGTGGATCAGGCTGATTTTGAACGGAATTTGTCTGGCTATGTGCTGCAATATGCTGATCATATCTATCGCTACTTACTTGATAAAGCCAATACATCCACTTCTAGCACGTCTCATCAAGCGAAAAAGAGAAGTGATATGGTCAGACGCTTGATTTTGCAATTATTGCCATTCGCGTTGAAAAGATTTTTCCACGGGTTATTAAAGCGGCTTTCCTGGGGTAAAGGCACCATTTCTGATATTGATAACGTCGATGATATGCCGTTCATGATAATGTGTTTGGGTACACTTGAGGATTATTTGCCGACAGAAAATGTTGTAGGGATACGAAGTCATGTAGAGCATTGGATACAGACAGGAGAAAGCCACTTAAAGCGCCAAATATTAAACGATCAATTAAAAGACCAAAAGCAGAACATTTATCCTTTAGCGTCACATGCGAATACCCATTCATGGGGCGTTATTTTACCGCCTAGGCATGGACTGCAATCGCATAATGTCCATAATAATACATTTCCTGTCTCGGTTGCAATAGACTTACATCCGCAAGCTGAGGGGCAACGTTTTAATCAAACGTCAGTGAGTCGTGAGCCACATATTACATTGGATAATATGACTTCTTATCATCGTCCAGTATTAGCAGATGATATTGTTATACAAGGTAAGATATTACAAGGCCTAATAGAGAGTCGTAAGGATAAGCTCTTCGAGTGTTGGCCGTTGGCAATGGGACCCTATCGACATTTTTTCATTCATGCCTTTCGTCATCATGCTCAGCAAAGTCAGCGTAGAGGTAAGCTTGCGAGAGTACTGAGTTTGTCCATGCTAATTGATATCCTTAAGCTGCTGGAGCCGGTGGAATATGTGTTTATTGTTGAGTTGCATAGGCAATTACAATCGGTTGAAACTCTCACGTTTGAAAAGAGTCAAAGTGAGAAAACAAGTACGGCGCTAAAGGAGGGGTTGCCTTCTCGTGTGGTTCATCATGACAGGCAAGGAAAAAGCGTAAAGCATCGACAGCCTGCTATAGCATCAAAAGGTCCACTGCCTATTGCATCCCTTAATGGGCACTTTTGGGAATTTACGCTTGGGTATTTGCTGGTGGATAGAGGCAGTCAATTTAATCGTAAAAGTTATTTGACTCATATGATTAAAAATATGGCGTCACATCATAATGTGTATGCTGGGCAATTACATCAAAGTTTATGTGTGTCCTTAGCCGGTGTGACAAAACCTTCTCCCTTGAAACTTAGTATGTTACAGCTGCTTCAAGATATGGACTTTCAAACGCGTGTTATTGATGAGGAACAGAATGTTGAAGAAGAGATCCATAAGGAAATAAGTAATGAGCATATTGTGCAAGCCTTTGAGGAGGATCCCTTTTGGTTGTATAGGCTCCATACAAATAAAGATAAGGGGATACATGAGGGCATAGAAAGACTCAATGCGCTATTGATCGAACTCATTTATGCGAAAAATGAACCTCAATTGTTAACGCTTCTGGCTCAATTGACACTCAATCGACCTCAAGGGCTGCAGCTTGTGTTGAGTCGTTTGCTGTTACAATCTTCCATACAGAGGCAATTAGTTGTCTTCATATCAGAAAAGTTGTTTTTTACCTTACTGAGTCTTGTTGACATTATGCCGAACGTCGTGTCATTGATCCAATGGCTGATGAAGCAAGAAGCGATGCAGTGTCGGCTCATATTGACTAAGGCCATCAAGGATGATCATCATAGACAAGGGCTGACGGCGCCGATGAGAGTGGATAGGCTGGCAAAGATGCTGGATCCACCGACGATGTGGCAAGCGAGTCTAACGTATTTATGTTGTTATGCGGGCAGTCAGCTTTGTCCGGTTAATTATATTGCTTGGCTTATTGATTGGTTAGCTCAAAAAAGTCAATGTTCCTATGCTATGTTGTTAGCGATCCTGGGTAGGCGGACGGTTTCAATCGGTGTGTCGTCACCTGATGATATTTTATTTCATTCTAGTGTGAGTCAACTGATCATCAGTGAGTCTGCCATTGCTAATGGTGAGAGTCGTTATGACAGTGATACTCGTTATAAAAGTGGACAGTATAAACGTCACAAAGCGGTTTCTGCTTTTCCAGAGCCAGAGCAAGGGCATAAAGGCGGAGAGGGTGAAGTCGGCATTGCCGTTTCTCATGACGCGGCACTTTTATCCTTGGAGTTTTCATCTTTGGCACGGGCCTCAAATACATTATTAACGACCCATGATGCCTTTTTAGTGCCTGCCACTGCTTCATTAGCCTATTTAAATCGAGTGGGTCCAAGATTACAGGATAAGCGGGATAATGGATCTCAAGACAACTTTTTACCTAAAGTCAAAGAAGATCGCTTTGTATTTTTAGCACTCTTTGGGGAAGCGCTAAAAATGCGTAACGTAGAGCAATTACAAGGTGTATGGCCAAGCTTATTTCAGTATGCTGATCATCAACATAATCCCCACAAAACCAGTATAAAACACTTGTTAATGCATTATGGCGCGCAGTCGAATGTACGCTACTTTTTATCATTTCATCTCACAGAGCAACAACTCATTCAGCTCTGTTTATTATTTGTCCCCGCTGCTGGTGGCCTTTTACGCTCGATGCTTGAGCTCGCGCCGTATTGTTATCTCTCTCCGGCGCTTTTTAAGGCAAAAAGTCCACATGGACATCGAATGAATGCCAATAGATCGAATGGGAGTCGAGAGCATGATCAAGGGGGTCACACAGGGTTAAGCTTGATGTTTAATCGGGCCTGCACTGTCAATAAGGGGGACATCGCTCCTTATTTATGGGGGGCGACGTTATCTTATCTCTTCTTAGCAAAAGAGAAACCGTTTAATTCTCAATCCTATCTTGATAGCCTGATAAAACAATTAGCGGCGCATTATAATCTGCATTATGGACACTTTTTACACTTAGTCATACAAGGTCTCAGTACCCGTTCGACTGTGTCTTTTAAGCTAAGACGATTAAATCACATGCTCATTCAATCATTGAATAGACTAATTGAGCCGCATGCCTTGGTTGAAAAAACGGATAACAGGGCTCTGGGCCTTTTACAAAAAGAGGTCGGCTTACAAGCCCCTAGAGATGATAATGAATGGGATCGTATGGGACACCACACTCGTCATAGCGATCCTGATACGGTTGATATTGGCTCTGGGGTCGCAATATTGGCCAATGCTCATGTCTGTGAGTTTCACATTGAGCGCTTGCTTCAAATAGAAGAGGCGCAAATACACCAAGTATTAAATGCAGAGAGGCTTTATTTTTCACTATGGGATCGGCTTAAACAGTCTTGGATTAAACCAAAGAGTCTCAAAGGCGCTGCATGTGATGATCAAGGGCAGGGCGATGAAAATGAAATCACGGTATTATCCAGTGGATTTACGGATGACTTTATATTGTTAGCAAAAGTATATCCATTACTCTTCTGGCGGCTATGCCTTCGTTTATCCCATGATAAAATGCCTTGGGCACAAGTGTGTGGATCATTCACATCATCCCAAGCACGAAGGTTATCGAGACTGCTATGCGCGTTTTATCAAGAGGCCGTGTCTAAAGCCGCTTTCTACAAAGACTCTAATCAAGAGCGCTATCAAGCAAGCCCTGTTTTGCGGGATCATACGCAACAGGCGAATGTTATCACTGAGGATAACAATAATCATGATTGTGATAGCCAAAAGAGTGAAACTATTTCACTTTGGTTTCAGTCTGTTGCTGATTTTGAATGTTTATCATCAGCGCTTTCACCTTCAGCATGCTCATCTGTTGAACGTTTATCCCAAGCTCCCCCCAACAAAACGCCATCAACGGCTTCGCATGAGATCATGGTGGAAGATATACCCACGAGAGGACCTAAAAGAGTCTCGTTACGGAGGAAAAATAAACATTACTTTTTATTAGTTGACGCTTTATATGCCGTGATGCAGAGGGCAGAGGATCACCAAGCTCAACAACAAGGCGATCCTTTAAGGGGAAATAGACGCTCAGATGAGCAGGACCTTTTTGTTCAACAGATGCAAACCTGTTTAGACGAAGCGCCTGAGATGGTATTGCGATTATTTTCAGCTCTCAGCGAGGGAGCACTCAATATGAGTCCCCCACATGGAGTAAAATCGCTTGAGATCGCATCGTTCACTTCGTTGTCTCAAGCAGAATGTGTATTACAGCAGTTTGATAAAGCTGATGTCTTACAAAGAGTAGTGATGTTTTTACCTGAGGAGGTATTACAACATTTGCTGGTTTTATCAAAAAGTACGGATTATTTAAAAGCCCAAGTGCTATCAGATTTACTGATCCAAGCTTGTTATGGTTTGTTTTCATGTACCAAGGAACTGGAAAGACTCAAGTGGCGTTATTTATATCAGTTTTTTATCTTAGAGGAACGGCGCTTTTCTCAAACGGTATTGACAGATTTATTTGTGGACTTCTTATTAGAGGTGATCCCTAGCAGTCAATATTCACCGCGATTGGCGACGTTATTATCGAAGCCTTCGTTACAGGCTAACGCTTCAAAAGAAGCATTAGCCACAGTCGCCTCAACAAAAGAATGCAAGCAAGCGATGTGCCACGCACTGAAGGGCTATCGATTGAAGGAGTATCAGCCGGAAGTGGAGATATTGAAGGCGATCTTGGCCCCTGATATTGGGTCGTCAGTATTCAATCAACAGCAACAGGCGAATAAGAAGCTGTCAACGGTTAAGCATTCTGATCAAACGTCTCAATGGGATTTTGATCCTCAAGTTGAAGAACAATCCCAGCGTATTTATATTAATAATGCGGGCTTAGTGCTAATCGCACCTTATATTCCCAGATTATTGACCGTGTTAGGCGTGGTATCGCCACCGCAAACCCATATGATCCAAGATAAACAAAAAGCGGTGCATTTATTGGCTCAGTTGGTTAGTGGAAAAGATGTCAACGCGGAATATTTATTGGTATTCAATAAATTATTATGTGGCCTTTCTCTGAGTATGCCAATATCGACGAGCACAGACATCACGCTCAAAGAGAAACAGACAATAGATAACTTACTCAATAGTGTGATCACGCATTGGCAGGCGATAGGGAAAACGTCTATTAGTGGTTTTAGGGAGACATTTTTACAACGTGATGGCGTGTTAAGCAAAGATAATGAAAAAAACCATTGGCATTTGCAAGTGCAGCCGAAAGCCTTCGATATGTTGTTAGATAAGCTACCTTGGAGCTATTCATTAATCAAATTACCTTGGATGGAATGTCCACTGCATGTGACATGGCGATAAAGACATAAATAGGGCGTTGTTATGATAATCGCAAATATTTTGGTTGGTATAATTTAAGGCTGCTTTAGATAAGGAATATCATGAAAATAGCAAGGGTGAGGCCTCAGGGTGAAGGCGCTATGCATACTGTAGAGCATGCATTGACAGAGGATGAGCAGATATTCGATGATAATGCGGCTTGTTTACAGCGAGAAATTGATTGGTTTTCGCAAGCGTTAGAGATTCGGTTGCAGCAGTATTTTACGTCATCAGCGGCATCGAGCATATTCACCAGCCTTCCTCCACCGGATCTTCATTTAGATAATGCTTTATATGCCCAATGGGCTCATAAAAACAAATTAAATCAAGATGAACGTTTGCTGCTTATCTTGGCGTTACTGCCCCATATTCAACCTCAAATACTGGATACATTTTTTATTCATAACGCACAATGTGAGCGTCAATTTACGGAGTTTGGTGGAAGAAAAGGGCAAGTGCATTCTGGTTTTTTACCAACGGGTGAAACGGCGATGTTTATTATTGCGGGTAACGATTTAAACAAACGTTTACAGCTGTTGTCATTATTCGATAGTGGCCATGTTTTTAGTCAAGAGCAGGTGCTCGTTTTTAGATCATCGTCTTCTGATGAACCCTTGTTAACTTGTCTGTTAACGGTGAGCTGTGAATTTATTAATCGCATACTGAGAAACCGTCATGATTTGCTGGATTATAGCAGTACCTTTCCTGCTAAGCGTATTACCAGTGATTTAGAATGGGAAGATCTTGTTTTGCCCCCAGAAGTGGTGGATGACATTGAGCATATTCGCATGTGGATCAAGCATGGTGAACATATTTTGTCTCAATGGTCAGTGGGAAAGAGCCTAAAACCCGGTTACCGTAGTTTATTCTATGGTCCTCCTGGGACAGGGAAAACCTTAACGGCCACCTTAATCGGATCTGAGCTCAACATGGCCGTTTATCGGGTGGATTTATCTTCGTTGATTTCCAAATATATTGGTGAAACAGAGAAAAATTTAGCTCATTTATTTGATCAAGCTGAAACAAAAAATTGGATATTGTTCTTTGATGAAGCTGATGCATTATTTAGCACTCGAACGCAAAGCAGTAGTGCAAATGATCGTCATTCTAATCAACAGATTGCGTATTTATTACAAAGAATAGAGGACTTTCCTGGGGTGGTGATACTGGCCAGTAACTTACGTGCCAATATTGATCCTGCTTTTTCTCGTCGTTTCCAATCTTTGATTTACTTTCCAATGCCCAATGCAACGTTGAGGTTACAGTTATGGTTGCAGATTTTGAGTGGACACTACGCAGACGAAGAGCAAGATAAACTCATTGAATTAGCCGAAAAGTATGAAATATCTGGCGGCGCGATCACCAATGTGGTGAGGTTTGCAGCCATGAGTGCACTGCAATCTGAGCGAGAGATCATTGAACATCAAGATTTAATTAAGGGTGTCATGAAAGAGCTAAGAAAAGAAGGGAGAACGATTTAACATGAATAATAGGACATTCATCATGCCCCCCACTGCCTTGTTATTATCTGATAACCAACAGTGTCATGTGAGATCATCCTATTTGAGGGGGCTCATTATTATTGTTAACCTCATCCGTTTAAGCCTATTGAGCCTGCTATTGATGAAGTCGGTATTGGCGGCAGCCCCTTATGAAAAAAAGGAGATCACCGCCCCCGATTTGTCATCTACCTCACCATATTCTCTTCAACCGTCTCAGATTGAACGCTCTCCGTTAGCGGTTACCGATAACGACGGGAACAATAATGATACGGATTCAAAAAAAGAGGGCATAAAATCGAATCCAATAAAGGTCAATGAAGCAAAGGGCAGTGTGAGCAGTGATAGTTCAGATTCTACGACACGACCTACTAGTGATGACTCTATTCAAGTGACTGAAAAAAAGTCTGATAAAGCAGCGAAGACAAGCGTTACCGTTGATCCGGCTGTCGATAAGAACGGAAACGTTCATTCTAGTCAAGATCTCGTTAAGGACAAGAGTCAAGCGCAGGAAACTGTGCCGCCCAAGGCTTCAAAAGATGATGCAAGTGGCGTTACCACTCAAGAAAGCAACCACAACCAGCCTAATGATAAAAGCCAAGCCCAAGCTGGCAATCAATTGAGATCGCAGGTCATATCTCAACCATTATCTTGTCAGAGGGCATTAAACCAAACAAAGCTGACGCCGTTATTGCGTAATAAAATGTTTGGCGACTTAGTACAGACTAATTTATATATTATTTATCAATATAATAAAGATTATCAAAAGGATAGAAATCAAAGACCCGGTACCTTACTGTCTGACAGCATTGTTGGCAGAGTGACGGAACGCTGGCTGAAGCATTTTTGTGAAGAGTTTACACTGAATACTGGGTTACCCATTGATGAATTCGTGACTCAGTTTTTTGGTGATTTGGTGATTATTGCTGAGTTAACAGAGATTTACCCTGATTGGCGAACAACGGTGGAAACGGCGGCATTCAAGCAGTGGTCAGCAACGCAAAAAACACTCACGGGACAAACGCTGACAAAACAGGGGGCTTCTCAGGTTGAAAAGACCTCAAATTCAGACAATAAAACGGAGAAAGTGGCGACAAATTGTGTTGAGATGATGTCTTGTTTTGGTCAGGTAACAGCGTTGCATATTTTAGTCGATAAGTATTATTTACAACAGCTTAATCCAGCTGTTTTGTGGTTACCCAGTGCTGAACAAATACCTCAACGATATTACCGGTTAACCTCTGAAGATATTGAGCAGTTAACGATTTGGCAGACGAATATAGCTAAACTTAAAAAAATTGTAGGACAAACCTTTGAGAGTCAAGCCAGTATTGATAAAATACTGGTTCCTTTATTAAATCCACTACTGAATACCTCGTCAAAAAGCCAATCCATGCGGCAAGATATTGCCCTTTTAGTGCATATTCAGCCTGCGACGAAAAAGACAGATGATAAGGCCGCAGCGCCAGCACAGTTTTATGTGACCAATGAGTCTCTTGCAAAAATGCAAACGCGATTAAATCTCGTCTATTTATCGAGCCTACAATTAACCGTGCTCACTCAGTTAGAAAATAAGCAATTCCTTAATGCTTACCTGTTTAAAGTCGCATTAAAGTGGACTAATGTGACGGCATTATCGAGCAGTACCATTAATGGATTAGTTGAACTGGCGCTAAAAAACACTCAGAAAGAGGGGGGGGAGCCATTAATCTGGCAACCAACGGCGAATTGTCCCTGTGCAGAAAACATCAGTATTAGAAATTCCCCTCAATTCTTTTATGGTTTTTCGCCTTATTGGGACAGTACTCCTCAATCAATCAATTTTAGTCAATTAACGCGTATTGGTTACTTTTCTGCTGCAGTCAGTGCAGATTATAAATTACAGTTACCCATGAACTGGAAAAACAGTCACCCTTACTCTGATTTTATCGCGACGGCACATAAATACCGAGTGAAAGTGGATTTGGTTATTTCAAATGAACAAGGCGTTACGTCTGGTACATCAACCGATAAGGGGAGTGATGAGCTGACGGATCAAAATCGCTTATCGGCTTATTATTTTAATGACGATCTCATTGATGACATTAATCAAACCATCAAGCAACCCTTATTGGATTACCCTATAAATCGGGTTAAACCATTGATAAGTTTAGGAGCTAGTCCCGTAAGAACCATGGCCGATGGGGTAACGCTTAATTTAGCGTTACCGGTATTAACCCCGAAAGAGCAAAGCTTAATGATCGACTTTATTAAGAAGTTAAAATTAAAATTAAACGGTGAAATGGAGACTGGGAGTGGAGTCGAAGATAGGTATTATGTGAATGTGATGATCCCCGCTAATGAGCTTCAGAAAAACGATGGCTTATATACCGTTGAAAACCTGATAAAAATAGAACCATATGTTAATTTATTCATTATGTTGTTTGAACCTTTATCATTAACTTCTCCCATGCCACTCAGTGAGGATAGGGTGGCTGCAATGAAAGCGTTAAGGACCCTATTTGGTGAAAAAGATTTTGCGGATGGTGTGAGTCAAGTGTTTGATAAAACGGTGCCGTTAGTATTAACAAATGATAATAACTCAGCGCTTAAACAAGTATTGAGTTATTCAAAGTGGAGCTACTTAAATACGGCTTTTTGGACATTGCCTCTGAGTAAAGCTGACAGTCAACTGATCGATAGTGCTTTTTTTTATAAAGGGAATAATTCGGATATTATTAACACTACAAATAGTGTTATTAATACCGCGATGAGTTTAGCCACCCAAACCTGCGATCTTATTTGTCCGAATCGTTGGTATTTAAGGGCTGGGCTTTTTATGATCACGTTAATCGCATTATTTCATGCGTTAGCCTCGATAGGCTTCTATCAGTTGAGGCGTATTTATAGAACTTGGTATTTTATTGGATTTATCTGCGTGATGGCGATACTCGTCATGCTAGCTTTTAATTGCGATCCTTATTGGAAAGCCCAGCAAGAGCTTATCTTTTTTATTTTCATCATATTGCTGTTAGCCGCGAATTTTTTCTGGTGGATTAAAAGAAATAAAGAGGGTAATTTACCCTAAGTTTATCGTCAGTTTTCAACTATCGATATATTGATAGTTGAAAACGTCGGATCCCGCTGAAAGTAAATGGAGCGTTTTGTTTTAGAAGATAATCCATAATAGTACGCTTTTGCGGTTATAAGATGAAGATATTAAAGTTTATAACCGCAGATGTACAAATATTATCTTTTTGTCTGTAACATCAATGCTCAGAGTTAACCCCCTCTGCTAATCGAAATCGAAGCTCAATATTGCTTAGCGAGACTTGATGTGGTGGGAGAACGGTCTCTCATCGATTTAAATCAGGAGGCGCCATTACACAAGCTGGTCTATGATGTTCAAACATTGGCTAAACTAAAACGGGTGGACGTTTAGCGGGGTGAGAGTGTCTGCAATTTGGGTTTTAGTATGATAATCATCCAGATCTGTCAAAAAGTAACCAGAGGCTAAATGAATACCTAGGTGGTAATACATCATATTTTGGTTATCGTAAGGGGTTGTGCTTTAGAGAAAACTTTCAAATTCCTTACCGTCTAAGGTGGGGGGGAATAGCCTATACTGATTACTGAAACAATATAGGAAAATTAATTATGATAAAACATTCAGTGGCTGCAGAATTTGTTCATCAATTGTCAGAGTATGGTGTTACTCAAGTATTTGGTATTACAGGAGATGCAATGAATGCATTTACCGATGCAATTAGAAAAGATGGCAGAATAAAGTGGCATACAGTCCGGCATGAAGAATCGGCTGGTTTTGCTGTAGCAGCTCAAGCTGAGTTGTCACAAGAGCTTGCAGTTTGTGTGGGAACTATTGGTCCTGGCGCAATCCATTTAATTAATGGTATATACAATGCCACACGTGATAGATCCCCTGTGTTAGCTATTACTGGTCAGGTTCCAAGAGCTGAAGCTCAATCTAATTAACAAACGGTAAACCCCCGGCTCTGCCGGGGTGACTCGCATAGGTTTCACCTATACCGCGGTATAGGTAGGCTCAAGTCTCGACCAAAAGACAGGAGAGCAACCT
>NZ_JAKIKS010000010.1 GCF_023284005.1 Shewanella surugensis | reverse complement strand
TTGGGAAGGTGATACGGTATATGGGCAAGATGGCTACCTGGTGACATTGGTAGAACGCATCTCTAAATGCCTGTTAACTAAGCGGGTTAAAAACAAGTCAAAAAAAGAGGTGACGAAAGCCATAAAAGTGATGATGAAGCCGTTTAAATCGATTTGTAAAACAATCACTTTTGACAATGGTGGAGAGTTTGCAGGCCACGAGGAGATAGCAAAATCACTTAAGTGTGATATCTATTTTGCTAAGCCTTATCGTTCGTGCCAAAGAGGATTAAACGAAAATACGAATGGCTTATTAAGGCGATTTTTTCCTAAAGGAATGAAAATAGGTTCACTTAATGAGCAGGAGATAGCCAATGCTGAATTTTTAATTAACATGAGGCCAAGAAAGGCGTTAAACTTTCTCAGTCCTTATGAGTTTTTAACAGGTAAACGTGTGTCGCTTATTGCTGAGATCTAGGATTAACCCAGCTCATCAAGGCTTCAAGCAAGCTTTCTGCTACCACGGTTCGAAGGATCCTAGCGATGGTATGTCGCCGAGGAATACCATGCTCAAAACCCCTGTATTGCTTAAGCCATGAAGCTTTTGCATCACCGTAAGTTTCGATATCACGCCATCCTTCGGCTCCAGCCATGATTGCACTAATGATGAGGAACATGACGTCAATAAGGTCGTGTCTTTGGTTGATACTAGAACGGGTTTCTTCAACAACGGTAAGGTGTTCGATCAGGGTCATTGGGTTACCTCTCAGAAAGTGAGGTGCGATTAGATCACAGTAATTCAGCAGATTCAATCTTTGTTAACAAAGTGCGATCCCGCCCTGCTATTGCATCACTCGCTTTATCGACAAATATCGCTTAAGTCAACGTCAGTTATCTCATAGAGTAAAATAAAAAAATGAAAAATATTAGCCGTCAAAAAGGATCTGAAATTGGAGGGGTTATTGATAATAATTAAGCAGCTATCCATTTTATTCATGTATTCTCACCCATGATATAAGCGTACTAATACAACTTATCCCCAATCAAGCAGCAAGCTCAAGAGAACTTGACTATGATAATGCTACATTACACAATTAAACCAAAAAATAAGATCGCATAACTGAAAGGAATCAGACATGCAACAAGCATTATCAAAAGGACAATCTATAGATGAGAAAGCTATAGATGAAAAAAATATAAATGCTGTTAGGCTGAATGATCTGTACATATGTTTTAAAACAGAAAAAGTTTTTCTCCATCAAGACGAAATTATATTATCGGTGTTGTCTTTTCGATTATTAAAAACCTTACTCTTACATGCACCCAAGCCATTATCTTGTCATGAATTACTGACGCTAGTATGGCAAGATGTCATTACTGGAGAGGAAAATGTAAAGCAAAGGATTAGCTTACTGCGTAAATCCTTAGATCAATGTCAAGTCACCTCCTATATTCAAAATCAACGTAATCGAGGCTATTTTATTGCCGCCCCCTTAATCTGGATAACACACACACCCAGCAAGAAAGCAGTATCAACTTTATCTTTTCAGCAATATGCCTTATTCAGTTTAATTTTAATCTGTGGCTTCTTAAGTTTGGCCTTTATTTCTATTCATGAAACGCCTCAAGTATCACTGGATGTCAGTATCGATAACAGCATACGGCTGGCCCAACAACAAGCTGATTTAGCTTTTTGTCTCGATGGACTCGATGATTATATTGAAATTGAAGATCAAGATAGGCTCGATATACATAAAGAAGATTTTGCTATCGACACTTGGCTCCGTACTCAAGCGATGGAGCAAAGAGTCATTGTCGATAAACGGTTTGAAGACCAAGAAAAAGATGTCCAAGGTTACGTCCTCTATATTGATGAAGGATTATTATCTTTTCAACTCGCCACCGGTGATGGCTCTTGGTATTGCTTAAAACCCCATTCATCTTGCAGCCTTTATCATTCAGGCGGATTCGTCGCCGATGGCAACTGGCATCATGTTGCCGTATCCATTGATCGTGACAATCCACAAGGCATGAGCTTCTATCTCGATGGTCAACTCATCTCTATAGCCGATCCCACTGACAGAATGGCTTCACTGGCTAATGATAATCCACTTAGGATCGGCAGTCGCTCTTCATATACGACTGGTTTATTTAAAGGCGCTATCGGTGCCATTAACCTCTATCATAGACAATTAAGCAACACTGAAGTCAGCAGTTTATATCAGCAAGGTAACCCCAGACGCTGCTACAGTATTGCCACTAAAGGGGGGGTGTAATGTCGCTCTAGCAAGCTTAAGACCCAAATAAACGCCAATATCGACTGACGACTTCCCTCTTCATTATTATCTCCCATCACAGTTTGCAATCAATACTCACTAAAACATGTGCCTCAGATCCCACACCACGTTTCCCTCCATTAAAAAGAACGTCATCGGGATGAAGAGGTCAATATGAGAAGAGAGAATGATATGTAATAAGATTAAAACCATATCGGTCTCACTCATTTTCACATTAAAATGATGATTATTTTGTGACCAAAAAAAATAAATATCAAAAATAATCATAAAGTTAAAAAGTAAAAGTCATTTTACCGAATTTTTATCTTCTTTTACTGTTAATGATGCCAACACTCAGCCAATCTCATATTTCAACAAACATCAACAACAAACAAGGGGACTAAATAGAACAAGCATCACAAATTAAAATGATACATAAAGACCAATGACGGTCACTCTGTATCACCCATTTTTTTCATTTAGTTTTAAGGATAAAAATAATGAATGTACACACTCAATTATTAACCGCACTGCTCAACTCTATTACCCGTCACAGTCTATGCAAATTCATGTGACGACGTCATTCCAGTCAATCCCGATCTCAGTATGATCACCACATCTGGGGCATACAGCAATAGTTACCCAGCATCGAATGCCTTTGACAACAATGCCAGTTCAATGTGGATATCATCAGTGTGGCAAACCCCCGCTTGGATTGGCTATGAGTTTAATCAAGGAGAAAAAATCACCCAATACTCCATTGATTATACCAATGGTTCAATAACGACACGGGCACCAAAAGATTTTCAATTACAAGGTTCCAATGGCACTCAATGGTATACATTGGATGAACGCAATAATGAAGTAAATTGGAGTGGCAGTGAAAAACGGAGTTTCGTCATACAAAATCCAGGCACCTATAAAAAATATCGTTTAGTGGTCAGCGATGATAATGACACTCGCAGTGGCGTCGTGGTCATTTCTATCGGCACTCTGACATTAGAACGTTGTGGCTGTGGTCGCTATCCCGATCAAACTCAAGTACAAACGGGTCCATCATTGAATATCTCTGCTTCAGGCGAATACAGCAGCAGTTATCCTGCGTGGCGTGCCTTTGATGATAATCCGTCTTCAATGTGGATTTCACAAGTATGGCAAACGCCCGCTTGGATTGATTATCGCTTTCCTGAAGCGAAAATGATTGAAGATTATCGTATTCAGTATACCAATGGCAGTATCACCACGCGCGCTCCTAAAGAGTTTAGTTTACAAGGTTCAAATGGTTCAAGCTGGGTGACATTAGATACTCGATCCAATGAAACAAACTGGAGTGGAAATGAAGCCCGTTGCTATGCCGTCGCCGATCCAGGGTATTACAATCAATATCGTTTACAAGCCACTGATGATAATGACAGCCGCGGCGGTGTTGTGGTCATTTCGATTGGTGATTTGAGCCTAGAAGGTCACTAGACATAGAACCAAAGTGGTCAATGTTTATTGACCACTGCAAGTGAATTCTAACGCCACACTGAAATTAGTGACTAAAATAGATTCTAGGTGAAAAATAATATCAATTTCAACGTCCCCTAATGATCTTCTTTCTATTTCATTATTAAGTACCTGGAGAAAAGTCTATGTCACGCTCCTCTCTAATCTCACAATGCCGAGCTATTGTTGGCGCTCGATATGTGTTAACTGGTGAGCGTGCTACAGCACCTTATCGTAAAGGATTTCGTGAGGGCAATGGTCCGGCTCTGGCCGTGATTAAACCTAAAGATCTTTGGCAACAGTGGCAGATACTCGAAGCATGTATTAAAGCCAAGGTCATTATTATCATGCAAGCCGCAAACACCGGATTAACGGGAGGATCAACGCCAACGGAAGGTTGTGATCGGGAAGCTATTATTATTAATACTGCCCGTATCACAGATATCCATGTGCTAGAGGAGCAAGAACAAATTCTTGCTTTTCCTAGTTCGAGCCTTTATTCATTGGAACAAAAATTGAAGCCTTATGGCAGAGTTCCGCATTCAGTTATCGGTTCATCATGCATAGGGGCCTCTATAGTTGGCGGTGTTTGTAATAATTCTGGAGGCGCATTAGTCGAACGAGGTCCAGCATACACTGAACTGGCTTTGTATGCTCAAGTGAATAACAAAGGGGATTTAGTGTTAGTTAATCATTTAGATATAGCGTTGGGTATTACCCCAAAAGAAATATTAACGCGTTTACAATCTAGGGATTACCAAAAAAAAGACATTCAAACCTCAAAAAAGTTGGCATCAGATAAAGAGTATGCTAAATGGGTTAGAGAAACCTCAAATGATACACCCGCTAGGTTTAATGCCGATCCAAGACGTTTATTTCAGGTGAGTGGCTGTGCCGGAAAATTAGCCGTATTTGCAGTGAGGATTGATACTTTTATAAAAAATGAAGAAGAAATGACATTTTATCTTGGTACTAATTCGGCTGAAACGTTACAACAGATACGAATGACCATTTTGGCACAATATTCAAGCTTACCCGTGTCTGCTGAATATTTACATCGTGATATTATTTCACTCACGGATAATTACGGACGAGATACCGTGTTATTAATTAAAAGCATAGGTACACATTGGCTGCCTAATTTTTTTAGTCTCAAGCAAAAACTGGATGCAGTATGCCAGCGTCTACGCTTTCTGCCATTTTCTTTTGTTGATAAATGCATTCATTACATCGCGAGGCTATTCCCGAGCCAAATACCCAAAAGACTGTCTGAATGGAATAAGGCATTTGAGCACCAGTTAATTTTAACGGTGAAACAAAGTCAATCCAAAGAAACGAATAAATTACTGAGTACGATGCAAAAAAAATCTGATTTAAGATTTTTAAAATGTACGAAATCAGAAGCTAAGTCAATTTATTTATTACGATTTTCAGCGGCTGGAGCGGCCATTCAATATGCAGCCGTTAATCATAAAGAGGTTGAGTCAATTGTGGCGTTGGATATTGCATTAAAACGTAATGAAAAGAACTGGGTTGAAGATATTCCAGAAGAGATCTCGAGCAAACTTGTGCATAAATTTTATTATGGACACTTCCTTTGTCATGTTTTTCATCAAGACTATTTAGTTCGTAAAGGAGAAGATGCTCAAGCAGTGAAAAAAGCTTTATTGGCGTTATTAAAAGCAAGAGGTGCTGAATATCCTGCAGAACATAATGTGGGGCATCATTATGATGCGAACGTGACACTGAGCAGTCATTACCGACAATTAGACCCCACTAACACTCTGAACGCCGGCATTGGTGGAATGTCTAAAAAACATCACTATCAAAAATGAGGATGGGGTGACTGCTGATGTTAAATAGCTGCGATGAAACAAAGGAGCAAGTGAAGCCCATTTTAATGGCAACAGCAAATCTTTGTAAAATTCATCCATACTGAAGCAGCCAATGTCGAAAACCACTTCAAACAACACTCAATGGCACATGCTGCACATTGTTAAGGTTTTAACATTGCCATATTAATCTCCTCAAACACATAAACTTGCCCGCCAAACTTTCTCATAAATGTCTCAGCATCTTCCCTGACAGTAAAACTGGCAAGTGTCTTTCCCATTGAACCGAACTGACTCGATCCCACCACATACCAAGCCTTGCGCCCATCAATAAAGTCACTGTCTTTGGGGGATTGCCAAGGTGTTTTACCCATATCATGGACATAGATCTCTTTGATTTGATATTGATATTCGGGATCAAGCAGAAAACTAAATAAATCTAACGTAGAACAAAATTTCTTAACTGTAGGTGATGTTTTGGTATAAGTCTCACCCTTAGGGCCAGAAAAATTAACAATGATCATACCACAGAGATGACACTCATCTCCCTGCCCAATAGCGACAACAGGCAGTGTCGTTGCGGTGGTTTCACCACCACATCCCCCCATAAAAAATGGCGTAATAACAATCAACATGCTCATGAGATAATTCATCATAATGTCTTCCTTCTTAATATGAATGCAGCAATCAGCAAGGGAAGCACTATCCAACTCAACATCACTAAGATTAATACATACAATGATAAACTCGCATTGATCGCTACGGCCAATACGCCATTAATATCCTCAGTCATTAAACTAGCAAAATTAATCAATCGAAATAAATCAGCAGGATTCAGTAGCATCACATTCACCAGTTGCCCTTGTGTCAGTCCATCTTTTATCCCGATCAGCATCGCCAATAAGGTAAAGTCAAAAACAAAAACAAAAAAGAACCACACAATCAGTGAAACGCCTACCGCTTTTGACACTTCATTGACGGATAAGCTGATCACATAAGCAATACTAATAAAGCATAATCCTAATAATATCGCGGTCGCAATAAACAGACTAAAGGCCGGAATAATATTATCTAAAGAAGATTGCATCAGCAGTAGCACCATCGCACTACCAAATCCTAGGCACGTCGATATGCTGATAATCAATCCATGCCCTAAGAATTTTCCCAAAAGTAATTGGTGAGTGCTGATAGGGTAAGTGAATAATAATAGTAACGTGCCAGATTCTTGCTCTCCCACAAAGGCATCATATGAAAGTAATAAGGTGATCAGGGGAATAATAAAAACAGCCAGACTCGACAAACTGGCAATAATCGACGAAATAGACGAAAACTGTAACTCCCCCGAAATAATGGCACCATAATAACTTAAGCCTAAAGATAAGATTGAAAATATAATAGTGATAGAAATAAACCAACGATTTCTCACCCCATCTTGAAACTCTTTAATCGCAATCGTTAAAATAGGATCCATCATACTGCCTCAATACGATTAATTGGCATGTTCTCGGTTAAATAATATTGATATAGTGACTCTAAACTCGGTGACTCAATGTGTAAGTCGCTTAATTGCTCATAACTCACTAATCGTTTTATGGTCGCTATTTTATCTTTATCTTTGACATTTAATATGGAGGGCGAAACTAAAAAAGGACTTAACAGCGTATCTTTTTCAAGCATATCATCAATTCCCTGAGTCTGAATACTAATCGGTAAATTGGCCTTTTCTCTTAATGTTTCCAATGTGCCGATGGTAACAATGTGGCCTTTATTTAAAATTAATGCCTTGTCTATATAGGGTTCAAGCCCCCGTAATACATGAGAACATAAAATAATACTCGCACCATCCCGCCTTAACATCTCGACACTTTGATAAAATTCATGCGTCGCGATAGGATCTAAACCCACCGTCGGTTCGTCCAATAATAATAATTTAGGCCGTCCCAAAAATGCCTGAGCTAACCCTAAACGCTGCCTCATTCCCTTTGAATACGTTTTAACCGGTTTGTTCATCACAGAATACAAGTCGACTTTTCTTAAAAGTTCAATCACTTGTGTGCTATTGACTGATTTTAACCTCGCAAAAAAAGTCAGCACCTGCTTCGCAGTCAATTGCTCATATAGCTTCACATTTTCGGGTAAGTAACCTATTTTTCTTCGAGTCGAAATGGCAGTTTTCAAACTGGGGTTTTGACCAAACACTTCAACCTCTCCCTTACTGGCATTAATGATCCCTAAAATCAATTTCATCATCGTTGTCTTGCCCGCACCATTATGACCTAATAAACCCAGTACTTCTCCAGTATGGACTTGTAAGTTTATATCATTTAACACCTGATTTTTTTGATAAAAATGACTAATATTCTTTAGTGATACAATTGCATTCGTCATAATAAGCTACTTATCTCACGATTCAGTTATCCATGCTCGGCTTTGCTAAAAACCGTCTCTATTTCCAACGCTAATCAAATTGCATCATAGGAAAATCATCTTGAATCCCTTGACTTTTAAAAAGGGGAAATTGCGTTTGTATCCATCTCAACATTAATATTGCCGGACTATTGACCAATATTTGCGTTTCTGGATATTGCCATATCAGCTTATCGATTCCATCATTAGGCTTGAATGGGATATCACCGATGCCATCTTTATTTAAATCCCAGCCTAAGTAATTACTCCAAAAATTTCCCTTTCTGTTAAGACTCCAATTCTCGAGCCGATTAGCGACAAATTTAACTTGTTGCTGATTATTAATAAAAACATTTTCAAAAATCTGATTATTTTCAGAGCCAGCAGTAAGATTAATACCAATTTCAGCGTTTTCTATGACATTCTGACTAATCACATTATGATAAGAATTATAAATAAAAAAACCTTTCCCATCCCGGCCCAGTACTTTATTCTCCGGTTTTGTGACGATACTTTTTATTATATTGTGACTAATGACTGATGAAGTAATAAAATTCATCAAAATACCATAATCCTCGCAATCCCTACTGATGTTGTTCTCAACGATTAATGACTTTGAACTCATTAATGCATATCCAGCACGTGCTTGATAGACGATATTCCCCTTTATTTTATTACTATGAGAATACATATAATGAATACCGTAACGTAAATCATGCATCACATTACTATCAATGACATTCTCTTGGCTTGATATAATATAAATACCATCTCGCGTATCACTCACATCATTATTAACAACATCAACATGCTTAACCACCGAGAGCTGAATACCATTACCTCTATCGGATGAACGCAGTAAGGGATCCCCTCTAATGGTATTACCAATGACTTTTATGTATTCCCCTTTTTGCAGCCAGATCCCAAACCCTTTACCGAACAAAATATTATTACGAATAATAATATCTTGAACGTTAACGTCTAGATAAATACCTGCATTTTGCTCGGTTAAATCACCTCCCCAATTAATAATGTTGAGATTTTCAATCACCACATGACCACTTTTTAACAATAAAGCATTACCCACTCCTTGAGCATCAATCACCGCTTCTTTATGACCATTAATCGTCACTGCTTTAGCGATAATAAAATTACCATAAAAAACACCTTCCATTAAAGAAATCGTATCACCTTCGTTTGCCGCATCTAAAATGGCTTGCAGATCCTCTTTAGGTGTCACTTGAATCACTTCAGCGACACTCATATTGGGGAACAAGAACAATATTAGAAAGAATAATAAAGCTCTTGTTGTATTAGCGAAACAAAGCTGGTTTAGAAAAAATAAATGCATATTATATCCATTAAGCCTCAACTAACATCCGACCTCGCATCTCCATATGCAATGCATGACAAAACCAATTACAGTAATACCAATAGACACCGGGTTTATCGGCGACAAACGTAATGGAAGAGGTTTCATGAGGACTAATTTCCATCTGTACACCATAGTTGGTCACACAAAACCCATGTGTGACATCAACAACTTGTTCAAGATTAGTCACCACAACCGTTACCGTATCCCCTAATTTAACTTTAAATTCAGAGAGACCAAAAACAGGGGCGATAGACGTCATATACACAGTCACCTGATCACCTTTGCGAATAACCTTGTTGTCCACCATCACATCGACACCATCTGCTTTTGCCATCGCAACGGTGTCTGCAAAAATCGGATCATTACGATCCCAGATTTTTTTAGGATGAATTTTACTGCGATGCACCATAATACAATCGTGAGGCTCTGCAAAAGCAGGCCCGTCATGCACTAATTTCATTTCGTCACCTGAAATATCGATCAATTGATCATTTTCAGGATGTAATGGCCCTACAGGCAAAAAACGATCTTTTGAGAACTTAGACAAACATACCAACCATTTACCATCAACATCTCGCGTTTCACCTTGAGAAGTATGGTTATGTCCCGGCTGATATTGCACATCTAGTTTTTGACGGATATAGTTTACTTTTTCGCCTTGATAGGCCTTAATAGCGTCAGCAACATTCCATTTAGCTATCTGACTATCGATAAAAAGTGTGGTGTAGGCATTACCTTTATTATCAAAAGCGGTGTGCAATGGGCCTAAACCAAGTTCAGGCTCAGCAACAATCGTTGCTCTGGGTTTAATTTTATCATTAAAGAGTGCATCAAGTTTCGCAATCGCAATAACCGAAACCGTCGGAGATAACTTACCATTAGCCACAAAATATTGACCGTCAGGAGAAGTATTAAGCCCATGAGGAGATTTAGCAATAGGAATATAACGCGTCAATTGCGATCCCTTTCTGCCGTCTAGCACTGGGATCTTATTGCCATTATAAAGCGTAAACTCGCCTGCTTTAAGTGCTGCTTCACATCGCTCAAGATTAAAAACAACCACATGATCACGCTCTCCTGTGATCATTTCTCCCAGTGTGACGCCATGCTCTGAGTTATAACAAGTTGAAGCAAAGTACTTTCCATCAAAGTCTGCATCGGCATTATCAAGGTTTCCATCAACCATCACCTGAAAGGCGACTTCCATTTTTTCGGCATATATCATATTAAATAATGAACGATAACTACTGACATCTTCTAATGACGCTTTACCATCATTATTCATCGGTATTTCAAATTCACCATTACAAAATACATATTTTGTTTCAGGGACTTTTTGAACTCTCAAGCCATGAATAGCTTGGGCATTTGGCACCGTTATAATTTTATCCGTTTTCATTACATCACAACGAATACGCGCCACTCTAGAGTTTGATTTATCATTAATAAATATATACTTACCATTGTAGCGTCCATCCGTCATACTCATATGTGGATGGTGAGCATCCCCCACCATGATATTCGCACTTTCTCCCTTAATACGTTTACTTTCATTGGTCAACCCCCACCCTGTTGCACTATCCAAATTAAAAACAGGGATCCGCATGAGTTCACGCATGGATGGCACCCCTAAAATACGGATCTCCCCCGATTGACCGCCACTCCAAAATCCATAATATTCATCTAATTCACCTGGATTAACCATTGCGCTATGATCAA
Source organism: Shewanella surugensis (assembly GCF_023284005.1). Lineage (GTDB taxonomy): Bacteria > Pseudomonadota > Gammaproteobacteria > Enterobacterales > Shewanellaceae > Shewanella > Shewanella surugensis. Next base: position 61,431 of record NZ_JAKIKS010000010.1, on the reverse strand, counting down.
GCTCTTCACTCTTCGCCTTAGCCAATGAGCTAAACATGACAGCGGTGAGTGGTGCCGCCACTGCGCCAGCACCAATCATCGCCGTTTTACTCATAAAATGGCGTCGATCTTTATTTTTAAGCTTTAACTCAGTCGATTCTTTTTGAGTATCATCATCTTTACTGTCCATTACTTCGCTCCATTAAAAAACAATCGTTTATTATTAATTACTGACCACCGTCAAACTACCGTTGTTGTCGGAATGACTTGTGGTTTATTGTGTTGTTTTTTATATGCCCTTTTCTTTAGTGGAGGACATTTAGTGTCATCAAAATAGGTCACCTGACAATCTAGGCAATAATGACATTCTCGAGTGTTTATGGCACCACTGGGCTCAATTGCCTGAATTTCACATTCTTTTGCACAAGTTTTACAAGGCGTACCGCATTCTGGCCGCCGCTTTAGCCAATCAAATAATTTAATATTGGTGCTAACGGATAATGCCGCTCCTAACGGGCATAAATAGCGACAAAATGCCTTACGATGAACTAGATTCAATAGAATAAGAAATGCCGCCCAGACAACAAAGGGCCATTGGCGATTAAACTTCAATAAAAAGGTCGTTTTAAAAGGCTCTATTTCAGCAAACTGTTCTGCAACGGCTAAAGAATCTAGCGACAATCCAAATAATACTAATAAAATAAGATATTTAATGGCCCATAATCGCTCATGAACGGCAAAAGGAAATTCAACTTGAGGCAATTTGATATGTCGGCCAAAGACATTGACTAACTCTTGTAAGGCACCAAAGGGACATAGCCATCCGCAATATACACCTCTGCCCCATAATAAGCCTGTTACTGCCGCCGCACACCATAGAATAAAAATAACCGGGTCCAGCAAAAAAAGATCCCAAGAAAAATGCGTCATCAATGATTGTAAAAAGGTAAACACATTCACAATAGATAGCTGCCCTCTCCACATCCAACCAATGCACACAACCGTGAATATGAGAAACACATGTCTAAATGGATTAAAAAATCGTGGATAACGCACCAGAATATCTTGTAGAAATAAGACTAGAAATAAAATGAAGATCAGCCCTAATAATAGAGTCACCTCAACAGTATTATTTTCCCATACTTGTTCTGTTAGCGATAATATTTCATCCTCTTTCACATAAGGCACTATATTAAGGTATTGAGGTAGCACTTTGTAATCAGCTTGAAAGCGGGTGAGAACACTCTCTATCGGTCCAGTTTGCCTCCGTATTAATAAGCTTAACTGCCAATCATCACCAGGATTAAATTCGTAACTCTTTTTAATTTTAAATGCTGACATTTCACTAAACTTAGGCGCACCTTTGACATAAAGGTCCATAATACGTTCTTGATCAACATCTCTAAATGAAATATTTTTTCCCCGCTGATGTAACTGAATACGATCAAAAATTCCGCCTCTCACATAAGCTGAACCTTTAAATGAATAACCATTCCCAAAAACGCCTAATAAATGTTCGCCCTCTTTAAGGGAGCCGACTAACCGTTGATAGCTATCATCACCCAATAAATTCCGCCCAATAGTGGGTACATCAAGTAATGTGAAATAAATATCAGAAAAAATCTCCTCTTCAGAGTACTCGGTCTTATTATCATCCTCTGCTAAAGTCCCCACAAATGCAGTATCGACTTCTTTTCTATTAAGATAAAGCTGTTGAATTGAGCCATCATGAACAAGAGATTGCCAATCCTCATTTTTAAATAAATCTTTTTTGATACTCGCTAATGATTGACCTGCACTTTTACTTTTATCAATAAGTCCTAATGAAATCGCAACTTTAATAGCCGCTCTTGTTATCGACTCATTCATCACCATCACAGTCACTGTCGCACCCGATAAACCATCAATAACCACATTATCTTTATTCTTACTTTCACCGATACTTAAATTATCTTTTATTGATAACCCTACATATTGCTGAGTAAATTCCGATAATTTAATAGCGGGAATACCCACTAACAAAATAGGTTCATGATATTCTAAAACTTTAGCCGCGATATATTTCCCTTTAGGACTAATAGCAACCAATACGTTCACTGGTTTACCTGAATAAGCAGGAATAGATTCAATATCATTAGTTTCAAAAACATACGCTAGAATATTATGGTTATGATAAACGGTTCTTACTGGCACTTCTCCTTGTTTAGATGATATTTTAGTTGCTGTAGGAAAGAGTAATTTAATGATGGGTAAAGGGGCTTTAGCGGGGGCAACAAATACAGCATAGCTGGGTTGCATCCAAATAAAAAAAAAGATAATACTTAAGTGTAATTTCAATAAAACCTGATATTTATTCAGCATTACAAATATCCTTGAGAAACAAATCCGTAGCCGCATGCAATAAAATAACGTTTAATATAAAATTAAAATCAACTAAATAATTATAAAGTTGCTATGACTATTTAATATAATAATACTTATCCATGATTAACTATCACACTATAAACACAGCAGAAAATCTATAAATGATAACATTTATATTATGATGTATTGACCTTATCTATAGCGAGAGTTTTTATATGTTTAAGTTCTCAACTTTATTTAGTGAAAATAATACAATAACTTAATTCATTAGAATGTGACATTCGTCGACAATATCATAAAAAACTCACAGCCACTGTAAAAAAGTTGATAACATCAAAAAAGACAAATATCGATTTATATAATCAATAACACCTAATTTAAGCGCTATAACTGATCCGTTTAGGCTAGTACATTCGGTATCGAGTTCTCATCAATATACCGATTATTCTTATTATGAGGTCAATATCACTTTTTATTGTTAATACTGACCAACTTAAAAACTTATGTACATACCCATTCCTGCACCTTGAATCAAAAGGAACGGAGTCATATTTCAACCATCACCCCCCTTAAACTGATCACTTGAGCAGAATGATAAATGACATTACGGTATATATTGATCGGCAAAATATCATGAACAAAACAAAAAATTAATGAGGGGAATTATCTCGATCAAGCCAGCACTTTAATAACTGCATACCTTCATCAATACTGATCAAAGGCGTATAACCAAGATCTTGCTTGGCCGCACTAATATCAAAATAATGATGTGTAGATAGCTGTCGCGCCACAAAACGTGTCATGATAGGCTCGTTTTGTTTTCTCAATAATCGATAGCTCAGCTCTAAAGCCGCACCCACCACGTAAGCAAGACTTGAAGGCACCCTTTGACTCACTTCAGGTAAGCCCTTACAAGCCAAAATACGATTTAACATATCCACCATAGTGATGGGTTCATCATTACTGATAAAATACGCCTTACCCGCAGCCTTAATACTTTGAGTTTGGTTTTGACTTGACGTTAAACGTGAGCTTAACTCAATATCATTTCGAATTCGCGGCTGAGTTAATGCCAGCGCGGCGAGTAGATGCGCGTAAGCCGCATTTGCAATATAAAGGGTATCAACTTGTTTATCTTTCATTCCAACAAGCTTTAATTTATTTCGTTGTGCTCTTTCTATCACCCGAGGCACAAGATGAGGATCTCTTGGCCCCCAGATAAGGTGAGGTCTTAATGCAACGGTGGATAAATATCCCTGCTCGGCTAACGGCGTCGCATTAGCCGCTAATACTTTTTGCTCCGCAATTGCCTTTGATTCACCATAATGATTAAGAAACGGATCAGCATAAGGCGCTGACTCATCAATGCCCGCTTCATCGACGCCCGAAAAAGTCACACTCGGCGTACTGGTATACACTAAAGTAGCAATACTAAGTTGCTGGCATGCCTCAAGCACATTGTCAGTCCCAATCACATTAGCACTAAAATAGCTTTGTTTGCTGCCCCATATCCCCGCTTTTGAGGCGACATGGAAAACAAGATCGCACTCTTTCATCGCCAACATCAACGCCAACTTATCCGTAATATCACCTTGGATCATATTCACGCCAAGAGCGGTTAATTCAGGATAACCTCCTCTCGCAAATCCCGTCACCGGAATATCAGCAGCAATCAATCGCTCACAAATTGCGCGGCCTAAGAAACCGCCAGCCCCAGTGACAAAAACACGTCTCACTCTTGATTTCAACTCAATCAGTGCCGCTTGCTCTTTAACATTAAATGTCTTTAAACAAGGTATTTGCAGCTCAGAGTGATTCATCGTTTACTCCGCCATTTTCTGTTGTGCCCAAATCGCTAATTTTTCTCTAAATATTTTAGCATTATGGCGTATATCAACAGGAAAGCGCTTATGAAATAAAAATTGCTCAATACCCAACGTGACGTGATGCTGGCTCGCGAGTAAGGTTAATTCCTTCAATAATACATTTCGCTCTTTTTGAGAAAGAAAAGTACTCAATTCAATGCAAATTAAAGCAGCGGTTTTCTCTTTCACTGACACCCCCACCAGCGCTGAACGCTTCACCAAGGGATGAGTATTAAAAATACGCTCACAAGGAATAGAATAATAGCGCTTCTCTAGCCCCTTTGCGTCTTGAGCTTCGACTCGATGGGCCTTACGGCCACACATCCACAGTTTACCCATATCATCAAGGTAGCCTAAATCCCCCATTCGATGGCGAATAATGTCTCCATCTGTGATTTTCGACAATAAATCAGCCTGCGCTCTTTGATAATAAGATTGACTGACCATCGGGCCTTTAACGACGATTTCTCCAATTTCAAAGGGCGACAGACATAAGGTCTCTTGCCACTGCCTTATCGGTTGCTCGGTAATATCAATGACCTTGATATCGACGCCATTAATGGCCTCACCAACACAGATCCCCGCACCATTATTAGTTGCATCAGCCGTTTTTAATAACTCATGATGACTAATCTGGCTTAAAGGGAGAGATTCTGTGGCACCATAAGAGGTCAGAATTTTGGCCTCCACAGGCAGCAGCTGGCCAAAACGCACAACCGAGCTGATAGTGGCTGGCGCACCAGCAGATATGACTCGTTTGATACTCTTTAAGCTGTTTAAGCCTGTTGTTTTGTGACCGACCCGCTGCGCTAACCCCGCTTTTCCCAACCGCTCAATCAAGGCTGGGTTGATAAAGATATTACTGCATTGATAACGCTCAATGGCCGCAAAAATAAGCGCTGGATCAGCCGTGATAGGCTTACTGGCATCCATATCAGGCACAATAGATGCCATACCTAATGCTGGACCAAATAAAGAAAACAAGGGGAAAGTCGCTAAATCTCGCTCACCGACTTGGATATCATAATCATCTTTTAAAGCCGAGATTTGCGCTTCAAACATACCATGAGAATACACCACCCCTTTGGGTGTTCCAGTGCTACCACTGGTAAATAAAATGGCCGCCATGTCATGTTCATCAAATTTAGCCATCCTAAATCGACCTGACTTCGGCGTATGTTTAACCCATTGTTCAAGTTGAATGCCGCCCCATGGGCTTCTTCGCCCAAAATGACTCCCCCCAACAGTAATATAATATTGAAGGCTTTTTTTGCCCCATCCTAGTAAGCGCCTTGCAAAATGGGCTTTAGGGATCCCAATAAAAATATCGGGACGGGCTTCTTCAAAACATTGTTTAAGATTCTTGACCCCCATACCCGGATCAACAAATACAGGAATAATACCTGTTTTAAATAACGCAAAAGTTAATACAAAAAATTCAATGCTTGGTGTCACCATGAGCACCGCTTTCATCCCCGGCTTTAATCCATAAGCTAATAACGCATGCGCCATATGATCGCTTTTGTCATTAAGCTCAGAAAAAGTCATTTCATCATAGAGTAATGACTGTAAACTGCGAATATGCCGTTGCTTTTTTTGTACTGCCACCGCTAAAAGTTTAGGCGTTTCCTTCGATGCCCTCACCAAATGGCGACATAAATTCATCCGAGTCTTATCGATACAAACCGCATTTACATTCGGCAGTTCAAATGGTTTAGCATCAGTACGATGACCGCAGCCCAGAGTCTTTTTTTGTTTTAGCATTAGGCGCTTTTCAAAACCTTAGTCTTAATCGGATGGCTCGACATAAATGCTTCAATGTGAGCAACCACTTCATCAGTGGCATCTTCTAAAATATAATGGCCACAATCAGCAAACTCATGAACCTGCGCTTGGGGAAAACGTTCACGCCATTGGGCAAGAAAATGCTTATCAAAGACAAAATCTTTCAAGCCCCAGCAAATCACCATAGGCAAATCTTTAAATTGCGCTAAGCTCTCGCTGATCTCAGAGACTAATTGATAATTGCGATCACTTTTAACAAGTGGAATATCTTGTACGAAACGCAAGGTTGATATTCGGTTCGCCCAAGAATTAAAAGGGGCCACATAAGCTTTTCGAATCTCTGCCGCCATTGGTGCTCTCTTAACACCCACATAAGATGCAATGGAAGAAAAAGCATTCAAACCACGCACCATTACCGAACCTAACAGCGTATTGCGACAAATCCATAGCGGCCAAGGGAAAGGCTTGTCTTCCGGTAAATGAAAGGCGCCGGTGTTTAAAATAACCAAACGTTTAATTCTATCAGGATAGCGAGCCGCATAGCCCATACCGATCATACCGCCCCAGTCATGAACCACTAAGGTGACATTTTCAACCACCCCTAAACTATCAAGTAACGCTTCAAGATCATCGATGCGACTTTTTAAGGTGTAATCATACCCAGTATCATCAGGTTTATCAGACAAACCACAGCCAATATGATCGGGAACAATACATTGATATTCATCGCTTAATTTAGAAATCAATTCACGATAATAAAATGACCAACTGGGATTGCCATGAACCATCACCACAGGCTCACCTGAACCTTCATTCACATAATGCAGCTGATGGCCATTTCTATTAAGATAATGACGTTTAAACGGGTGCAAAGTCTCTAACATGTGTGTCCTATTTACTCATTATACTGCTGTACCGATATCGCTAGACTTAACATTTTAGTCAGGCTTTATTACAAGCTTAAGCTATTGGCCGTTATCAATAAAAAATACTGACAACGGACCTAAAACTACCATTTCAGCCCCAACATCATACAATTTAACCCACTTCCTATTCCTAGAAAACTGACCCTATCACCTTTGTTTAAAAAGCCTTGATCATGGGCCATTGCCGCACTAACCGGTAGAGACACTGTCCCCATATTGCCTAAAAACTGATAAGTAGGGAACTCTTTATCTTCTGGAATACTTAAGGCTTTGAGCACTTGTCGGCGATTCGATGCGCCCACTTGATGACAAATCACTTTATCGACTTGTTCTATCATCCATTGTCGCTGGCTCAAAAAATGATCCCAAGTATGACGAGCAAGAGCCACACCTTCTTTTAATAAACTCACCCCATTGGTGCGCATAAACTCACGGTAAAGTTGAGGCCCAGCTTCTTCTAGCCCCCACTGACACAGATCATGATGCTCTGGCGCTGATAAATGACTCGCGCCCAGTAATTGATGTGATCGTTGGTTTATTAAAGGAAGACTGCCATCGGTCAGCAATACTGCCACAGCACCTGAGCCACCGGTTAAGGTTGCTAAAGATTGGGCATAATTTTGCATTGTCGGCTCAGCTAACATTTTATCGATTGTTATATCAACAATATGACGAGCAGACTCACAAGAAACCACCAGCCCCGCTTTAATTTGCCCCAGCTCAATTCGATTGGCAATATCCAAGATGCCAGACAGCACCCCTAAGCAGGCATTACTGATGTCATAAATCGCAGTATTTTTTGACACCCCCAATTCCGCGGCAATACGACAAGCCGTCGCGGGCTCATGCTGATCTCGACACACACCGGTATACACCAATGCACCGATATCAGAGACATTGACGCCCGTTTCAAGGATCGCCTTATTAGCCGCCGTTATCGCACCATCGGATAATCGATGTCCTTTTGGCCACCAGCGACGCTCTTCTATCCCCGTTAATGTGGCTAATTGCCCCATAGGGATCCGGAATTTTTTGTATAGAGGTGCTAATTTCGACTCCAATTCGGCAGTAGAAACCACTTCCGGAGCCAATTCATAGGCCAGACTATTGATAAAAACACGGGAATATTTCATGAAACGTTATTATTCACTCACTAGTATCAACCCAATTTAAGCCAATACTTTAATTATTTACTGATAACCGACCATTTGACCAAGAAAAAGTAAATGTTTCAATAAAAACCTCACATTAAACTCAGTTAATAGTGCAGTCGATAACACTTTAAATAGAAAGTACTCAACATTTTTATTTATTTATCATTCATCTTGACCTTTTTAGACTAAAAAACACACAAAAAATTAATAAATTAATACTGAATGATGAGTCTTTGATTATTTTATCGGCCCGTCTAAACGGCTTAGTCTTGTCGATAAGCCAAAATCAACGCATTACGTGGCGTCACTTGCGGCTCACAAAAACGAGATAGACTCACCGTATAGCCTGCTTCTTGTAAAAAACACACTCTATCGAGTAATAACCAACGCTCAAGTAAGCCGCGAAAAAGATGAGCTACAAGATCAATACGCCGAGTCAACCTTTGACGTTCAACGCCTTTTGCTAAGATCACATCAAAATCAATATCATTAGGTATTTCAAAGCGCTTATTCTGCGCAGCCCACAAACAAAAGTCCTTAAACGGACCATTAAGTTGGCTTTGTTTCATACTTGGAACAGGTAAGTAAGTATTCACTTTTCTAACCTGCCTTTGTAATGTGTCAAAACCTAATCGCCACGCCACTTCTTTTAAGCGATAGGTATTTTGTTTGTCATTAGCGATGACACTTTGCTGCAAAGGTAATTGAAGATCTTGCCGGCTTAAATTCAATTGACTGACTTTACCTTGCGAAGATAAAGCCTGATAGTGACTCTCTTGGATTAAATGATAGCAACAAGGAGAGATGGCTATTTGTTGCGTTTGAGCCTGCGTGGCTAAGTGTAATAACCTGACATGTAAATCACCACAAGCATGCAACGCTACCGCAGATTGTTTTTGTGCAATATATTGCCCACTCTCTTTAAACGCATCTGTACAAATGAAGTGTTGCGGTAATGCCCATTTTTGCGCAAAGGCTTCACCCGCTTCACATAACTCCGCTTGCCACTCTAGACTCGTCACTGAGACATTTTTAGTCTGAGCGATTAAACGCCCTAAATGCCCTTTTCCTGCACACCATTCAATAACGGGGAGGGCTGGATAGAATAAAGAGTCAGGTAAAGCTTGCGTAAAGGCCGTAATTTGTTGCCATTTCCGCCCTTTAATATGCGCACTAAAATGCGGCTCATCGACAGCCGATAATAACAATTTATCTTCTTTGGATGAAAGTGCCAGCGGTATTAGCATCGATGACAATAAAGCCAAATCCCATTGAGCATCCGCTTGCAGACAATCATGCTCCAACGCCGGCAACAAAGTGCTTAATAATCTTTCCGGCGATTTATCAACCGCATCTAACGCAGCATCATCAAGCTGCCACACTTTTTTAGCCAATGTAGGGAAAGTGTCGCTCCAAGGTAAAGCATCGCAGTTAAATGCACTTAACTGCCACAGCGCCCGACTTTGATAAAGAAAAGTATCAAGATGAGCCAGCAACGTTTTGAAATCTTCTAACTTAGTAACCAAACTCATGCTTTCCCAATGAAATAATAAACTCAATAAAACGGGTATATAATTTTTACAACAAGCTCAGCTTACTAAAATTTTTTATCTGGATCACTTTACCGCTACCCCAAATAAACGAGAAAATGATAAGCTAATACCTTATTTGGCATTCGTTATCCCGAGTTTCATGATCTCGCATTCAGAATAATTGACATAAAGGTTTTCAGATTGAGTAAAACAAAAATCGATTCGCCCTGCGTAGCACACTGTGGTTTAAACCAAGATGATTTTTGCATGGGTTGTTTTCGTCACATCGATGAAATCGTGACTTGGAATGAAGCCACTAACAAACAAAAAAGTCATATAATCGCCAAACTTCCCTTACGGAAAACCAAAATGCAAGCCGGAGAAAACACCCAATTAATTAGTCGTAAGAAATGGCTAGCTACTGAGAAACGTTTGAAATAATCTCAAACGTCCACCCAAGATTAACAGCCGCTAAAACCGATCACTTCTTATTTAACATACTTTTTAGATCAGCAAAAGGGTTATAGGTTGCCGCATCGATTTTCGTTTCAGTGGTTGCACCGTAACGAATGAGCTCTTCAAATTTAGAATGTTCATTATCATGGCAGTAAAGGCAGAGTAGTTCCCAATTCGAACCATCTGACGGGTTATTATCATGATTATGATCCCGATGATGGACCGTTAACTCACGTAAATTTGAATGAACAAATTCTCGAGTACAACGCCCACAGACCCACGGATAAAGTTTTAATGCTTGTTCACGATAACCCGTCTCACGCTTGGCTTTATAATCTCTGGCCTCTGCCAGTACTTTATCTAACTTACTTTGACCTGTAGACATAAGCTTATTTCCAACACAATAGATCCCAATATAATAACACTTTTATGACGCTAAAATAAGCCAGTCCACTGATATATAGAATTCAAGTATAACAACTGCACTGCAGTTTACTCAGGAATATGCCCATAAGAATAATGAGCTTTCATTCATTATAAATTGAGATCTTTTTCCATTTCTTCATAAGAGGTATGGCGAACATCTTTTCCTTTAACGTAATAAATGATGTATTCACAAATATTCTGACAACGGTCGCCCACTCGCTCCACTGCTCTTGCCGCCCACAGTACATCTAACACTTCAGGAATCGCCCGAGGATCTTCCATCATATAGGTCATTAACTGACGAATAATACCTTCATATTCACGATCAAGCTTTGAGTCTTCTTTATGTAATTCCAGTGCAACCTCAGCATCCATACGGGCCAATGCATCAAGGGTGGCATGTAACATACGAGTGGCATGGCGTCCCATATTTTCAATACTGACCAATAAAGGCTTTTGATTTTTAAGTCTTTTATCTAGAGCAGTTTTTGCTATTCGCACACAAGCATCACCAATACGTTCAAGATCAGTAATCGTTTTGGTAATCGAAATGATCAAACGCAAATCACTGGCTGCTGGTTGGCGCTTAGCAATAATACGCGCACATTCTTCATCAATGGCCACTTCCATACCGTTAACTTGGTGATCGCCTGCGATCACCTTTTGAGCCAGCTCTGCATCAAGCGCAGATAACGCATTTAATGATTCTTCAAGTTGACGCTCAACCAGCCCGCCCATCGTCAAGACTCGATTACGAATATCATCCAGCTCGGCACTAAATTGACCTGAGATATGTTTATTGAGATTCATATTTTCCATGTTTACCTAGCCTTAATGTGTACGTTAAAACAATACAATCTGTGGATTAATCTTATTCTGGATAATAATGAAGCATAAGCCACATCAATGGCCAATCCTAAATAACTAACCATAAAGGACGACATTAACCATAACGACCGGTGATATAATCTTCTGTTTTACGTTGTTTCGGTGTCGTAAAAATACTATTCGTATCGGCGTATTCGATTAACTCGCCCATATACATAAAAGCGGTCTGATCCGATACTCGCGCCGCTTGCTGCATATTATGTGTCACTATCACCACAGTATATTGATTTTTTAACTCAGTAATGAGTTCTTCAATCGTTAAGGTTGAAATAGGATCTAACGCTGAAGTCGGTTCATCGAGTAATAGCACTTCAGGCTCAATAGCAATAGCCCGGGCGATGACTAATCTTTGCTGCTGACCGCCCGATAAACCAAAGGCGTTATCGTGTAGCCTATCTTTCACTTCATCCCAAATGGCTGCCCCACGTAACGAACGTTCAGCGGCATCATCGAGATCTCGGCGATGATTAACCCCTTGCAAGCGTAACCCATACACCACGTTTTCATAAATGGATTTAGGGAATGGATTAGGCCTTTGAAACACCATGCCCACATTACGGCGCAGCGCCGCCACATCAACCTTTTTATGGTATACATTTTGCCCATTAAGCAAAATTTCACCTTCGATATTACAATTATCAACTAAATCATTCATACGATTAATGCATCGCAGTAACGTTGATTTACCACAGCCACTCGGGCCAATGAAAGCCGTCACTTGTTTAGTCGGTATTTTCATAGACACATCAAACAAGGCTTGTTTGTCACCGTATTTTAAATTGAGGTGTTTAATTTCAAGCGCTGTTTGTTCTTGACTTAACTGAGACAAATTCAATTTTTCTTTATTCATAGTCGAGCTTTCTATTGAAATCATATTCTTTCCTATCACTTAAGGCTAACCTTTTGCATCCCTAAGGCTTGTCTATAAGCCAATAGACTTAATGTTCCAGTGAACGATACTTTTCACGTAAGTGATTGCGTACCCCAATGGCCGTTAAATTAAGGCCAACAATCACAGACACCAGTAAAAATGAAGTCGCATAAACTAACGGTCTTGCAGCTTCAACATTGGGACTTTGAAAACCGACATCGTAAATATGAAAACCCAAATGCATAAATTTACGTTCTAAATGCACAAAAGGAAAATTCATATCAATAGGCAAAGTGGGCGCAAGTTTCACCACACCAACCAACATGAGCGGTGCCACCTCGCCTGCCGCGCGAGCAACCGCTAAAATCAACCCCGTCATAATGGCAGGACTGGCCATAGGAATGATGATCCGCCATAGGGTTTCCGCCTTCGTCGCGCCTAACGCTAAACTCCCTTGTCTGACTGAACTGGGAATACGACTTAAACCTTCCTCGGTAGAAACAATCACCACAGGTAAAGTCAAAATGGCTAATGTCAGTGCTGACCACAATACCCCTGGTGAGCCGAATGTCGGTGCTGGTAATGCCTCTGGATAAAATAAAGCATCAATAGAGCCTCCTAACATGTAAACAAAAAAACCCAATCCAAAGACACCGTAGACTATCGAAGGCACCCCGGCTAAATTAATCACGGCAATGCGAATAAGTTTAGTCACCCAGTCTTTCTTCGCATATTCATGCAAATAAATAGCCGCAATCACACCAAAAGGCGTCACCATCACCGCCATCAACAACACCATGAAAACCGTTCCAAAAATAGCGGGAAAAACACCGCCTTCAGTATTGGCTTCGCGAGGGTCTTGACTAATAAACTTCCCCATGCCCGTAAACCAGTGGCCCACTTTATCAATAAAGCTCAACTGATTAGCATAAGTGACCTCTAAAATGGAGTCTATGGGTAAGGTAATGTCTTTACCCCGCATGTCACGAATAATCAGTGCATCACGCGCCGCTTCCTTTCTCAAATCAAAAAAGCGCGCCTCGAGCATTTTATATTGCTCATTAAGCGTGGCTTTTTGCGCATCAAGCGCCTTTTTACGCTCACTCGTTAAAGCATTATCAAGTTCATAGCCTCTTTCTTTTAAACGCAGCTTTTCTAACGCATAGTTAATTGAACCAATATCTTCTTTTTGTAATGCTCTTGCTTGGTCATTTAATTTAACCGCTCTATCGATATGTGATTGCAATGTCGAGTGTAAAGCAACGCCCGTTAACCGAGTCCCATCTTCAATAACGGCAACCGGAAAACCAAAAAAATCACCATTTTTACTTCGCTCTATCACGGCGACATCTTTAGGCTGAGAACGTGAAATGATATCACTGCCTAAGATCCAACGAAAATCTAAGTCAACAAACTCACGGTTCCCCGTTTTAACCAGATAACGGGTCACCATCTTACCCACATTAGGGTCTAATTGACGTCCTGCAGCGATAAGTCGCTCTGTCGGCACCTCCTCTGAATCATAAATTTCGCCAATCAGACGATATTCTTGACCTTGAGGGTCGGTTAACTGCCATTGATAAATATTATCCGGCCAAAAATAACTGAGCCCTTTAACCGCAATCAACAACAACAATCCTAATACAGAAAGAAGACAAATACTCACCGCACCACTGGTCATCCAAATCCAAGGCGAGCCTGATTTAAACCACTTACCCATTACAACACCCTCTCACAGCCATTAGCAATATAGTACCCACTAAGTTCATTACTAGAATTCATTATGATCATCCATTACAGTGAGCTATAGCGTTCACGTAAACGCTGCCTGACGACTTCCGCAATCGTGTTAAAGACAAAGGTGAAAATAAACAACACAAAGGCCGCCAAAAATAACACTCGATAATGAGAGCTACCAATCGCCGACTCTGGCATTTCCACCGCAATATTGGCGGCAAGCGTTCGCATTCCCTGAAAGACACTCCACTCCATAATCGCCGTATTACCCGTTGCCATGAGCACAATCATTGTTTCTCCCACCGCTCGGCCTAACCCCATCATCACCGCAGAAAAAATACCGGGGCTAGCAGTGAGTAAAACAACCCGCGTTAAGGTTTGCCATGTCGTTGCCCCTAATGCCAGACTGCCATTGGATAGATGTCTTGGTACAGAGAAAATCGCATCTTCAGCAATAGAGAAAATCGTTGGAATAACGGCAAATCCCATCGCAATCCCGACCACTAATGCATTACGTTGATTGAAAGTCATCCCCAAAACATTGGTAATATAAAGCCTCGAATCGCCCCCAAAGAAAACCACTTCTAACGCTGGGCTGATGGCAAAAGAGAACCAAGTCACAAAACAAATAACCGGTAGCAATAACAATTCTTGGTAGGTATCAGGTAATCTTTGCTTCCATTTCAGCGGTAATTCATACCAAACAAAGGCCGTTGATAAAATCGATAATGGCATAAGAATAAACAAGGTTAAAATGCCTGGAAGATGATCTTCGACTAATGGCGCCAGCCACAACCCGGCTAAAAAACCCAAAATAACGGTGGGTAAAGCCTCCATAATTTCAATGGTCGGTTTGACAATCGCACGCACTTTAGGCGACATGAAATAGGCGGTATATATCGCCCCCGCTAGCGCTAACGGCGTCGCAAAAAGCATGGCGTATAACGCCGCCTTTAATGTGCCAAAAGCCAAAGGTGTTAAACTTAATTTCGCTTCAAAATCATCCGCCCCTGATGTTGACTGCCACACATATTTAGGCTCTGGATATCCTTCGTACCACACTTTATCCCACATTGCGCTCCAAGAGACTTCAGGGTGCGCATTATCCACACTGAATAAATGCAGTTGCTTATTCGATTCAACAATCAAGGCGTTAGCTCTGGGGCTAAACCCTATCGCAGTTGGATCAGTTAAATCTACGTTGTCTACTTTAAAGTTTTTAGCAAATAACGTTCGTTGACTAGTGGTGTATAATAGCGTTAACGCACCTTCTTTATCGACCGTCGCAAAACCTTTTCGATAAAATTCACTGGCGATAACATCCGATGTTCCTTGAATATTAAAGTCACGAATTTCTTGATATTGTCGTCCTTTAGCACCATTCACTTGAAAATATTGCTGAATGAGACCGTTATCGTAACTCACCAATAATGAACTCGCGCCAGCTAATAAACTGACACTGATCACATTAGTATTATTTCTATCCAGTTCAAGTACCTGAACTAAAGAAATGGCTTCAATATCATCTATTTTATAAACGAAGAGTTTATTATTAGAACGTAATAATAATTGCTTCTGATCCGGCAGCATGATTTGTTGCTGCACCCTCACAGGGGTATCAGGGATGATTGATTGAGCCGATTGCCACTCAACCTCTTCAGTCATCATATTTTCTTCACCGTCTTCACGGGTAAGGTGCCAGATCCCCTTTTCATCTTGATAAACAAAACTCATTTTCTCATCAGTAAAATCAAAAGCCAGATGAGTAATCGCAGAGCCTTGGGCATCTAATGTAATCGGTGCAGCACCTGCTGGATAACTAAATTGTGCCGTGATGGTTTTCTTGTTATTGGGATAGCTGACATTGAAATCAATCCCCACCAACATGACTTGCCCATTGCTTAAACCGAGTGCGAAAAGCTGTTTACTGGCCACCGATATTGCGCTCGATATTACCGTCACGCCCTTAGGAATAGCCACTTGCTTCTCACTCAATAACAGCCCTGTTTTTGCACTATAAAAATAAGCATGACCTTGCTTGGATACACGATAAAGCACTTGATTTTGCTCATCGCTTCCCACCATTAGGGCCGGCGTATTTCCCATTTCATTGATACTAATAACGGGGGTGATATTTGCACCATCAAAAATAGGTTTAATCACATACAATAAATAGAAAAAGATCATCAATAGGGCAACAAAGACCATGGTCCCCCCTAAAGTGACACAGACATGGGTCAATCTATCTTTAATAGCCCTTCGAGTGCTACCATGATCGAACAACAAATTTTTAGTTGCTAAAACAGACTGATTTCCCATTAAAAACCTCTATTCTTTTTATAACCAGCCAACTTTTAACTGGGATTGTATTAACGACTATGTTAACTGTAATACTTGCCTAACTCGGTGAAGCAAATACAGATTCTAAGCGCTGCATTATATGACGCAAAAATGACACTATTGTTACAGTGAAAAATTAAGGAGTAATGACAAAATGTTAAGGTACTTAATAACATTGCAAGCAACTGATAAAGAAGGGTTAGTTGAGAGTATCGCTAATAAAATAAGTCATTATGGCGGTAATTGGTTAGACTCAGAAATGCGTCACATCGACGGCGTATTTGCCGCCATATTACAATTAGAGTTTCCCGAAGCACATTGGGATCATTTGCTTGATGATTTAACCGCTATTGAAAGCCTTACGCTCACATATTCAAAAACCAGCAAAAACAACACAGATTTAAAGCGGGCTCATTACCGTCTAGTCGCCAATGATCGTATTGGTTTAGTACAAGACATTTCAAATAAAATGCGTGCGCTTAATATCAACATAGAGCGTTTCAGCAGCCAATATGAAACGGCAAGTCATACTGGTATCGCGTTATTTAGGGCCGACTTTAATGTGAGTATGAAACAAGATCAAGATGAAGAGCTCATCCAAGCCCTCTATGATATGGGTGATGATGTCGTTCTTGATAAAATAGACGAATAACTTTGCCTCAGGCGTATAACCAAGTTTATATATCCGTAATACTTCAAGATGCAGGATTCAGCTGGAATTAAAAGCCTTGTAGGCAAGGTCGTTAATTGCTCCTGCATTAATGACATTCCCGTCATCTGATGTTTAAGGATGAACAAATGTCGTGTTCACATGGATGTGAGTGAACGACCATGACGGTCTTCTTGAGCAGATGACCTAGTAATTCAGCACAAAAGGCTTTTAAACCTGCCTATTAGGAACCATTAAAACCAACCACTTCTGTGTTGCATGCTTTTAAAAGGTGCCTGCATCCCTCCACCTCTCCTCTATTAATGGTAGAATAACCCTTAAATCTACAATAAAAAACGAACAATGTTATGCTCGGAACACTAAAAAAAATGCATGCCAAGCTTGATGAAAATCATCTTGTGCAATATCAACTTCCTGTAGGCGACCAATTTTTAGCGCTTAACCCGCTTATCGGACAACATCTCACCCTAACTCATACAGGCAAAATTTTTTGTAGCAACTGCGGCAAAAAAACCAAGAAAAGTTATTCTCAAGGTCATTGCTACGTTTGCATGCAAAAGTTAGCCAGTTGTGACATGTGTATAATGAAACCAGAAACCTGTCATTTTGAGCAAGGCACTTGTCGAGAGCCAAGCTGGGGAGAAGCCAATTGTTTTACCTCTCACTATGTTTACCTATCAAATACCTCCGGAATAAAAGTGGGGATCACTCGCCATACACAAATTCCTACCCGTTGGATCGATCAAGGTGCAACTCAAGGTCTGCTTATTTTTAAAGTCGCGACTCGGTTTATTTCTGGGCTGGTAGAGGTTGAATTAGCAAAAATGATTGCCGATAAAACCAATTGGCGAACCATGTTGAAAGGGAATGCTGATGATCTCGACTTAAAGCAACAAGCCAAAATACTCATCCCACAAATCCAAGCTCAATTGAATCATATCAGCGAGCTTCATGGCCCTCAAGCCATCATTCCATTAGATGAAAAAATACAAAGTCTTACTTTTCCAGTCAATGTCTTCCCGACAAAAATAAGTTCTCACAATTTTGATAAAAACCCTGAGGTTAGTGGCGTTTTACAAGGCATAAAAGGTCAATACTTATTGTTTGATACTGGGGTTATTAACATCAGAAAATTCTCATCATATGAAATTACCATTAATGAGTCATAAATAAGCACTAAAGGACTGAAGTATTCTTATTCAGTCCATGCTTTAAAAACCCAACTATTTTATTCAATCTTCAATAATTCCTCTTAAAACTGCCTCAAGTGGTACGACCACAATACCAATCAAATAACAACAAAAACACTTACAAAAAAGAATAAAAAATCAAACATAAGCTTAACAACATGGATTTCAAACAGTTAAAAAAAACGTCTGTTTAAAACATAAAGAACACCCCAAAACATTAATTTTTAAGGACAAAAAAAAATATTGCCCCATCATATATTTTGTCTTACTAATATAGAGGTCATCTTTTCGTAATAATAAAACAAATATACTACGAAATTATGACAAATTGCTTTTTTTATTAACTGCAGTACGATATTTTTGGGGAATATCATGAAAAAATGGATGAAAGTCATATCAGTACTACTCTTATGTTTTACTGGCGCAAGCTATGCTGGAAATAATACCACCGACACTAAATATCCCATTGTTATGGTACACGGGCTCTTTGGTTTTAATGATATATGGGGGATCGATTATTTTTATGGGATCCCTCAAGCTCTCAGAGAAAAAGGCGCAGATGTCTATATTGCCTCTGTCTCACCTTCAAACACAACAGAAGTTAGAGGAGAACAATTAAGAACGTATATTCAAGCGGTCATCGCAATGACGGGCGCAGAAAAAGTCAATTTAATCGGCCACAGTCATGGCGGACCCACAGCGCGTTATGTCGCCAGTGTGAGTCCAGAATTAGTCGCTTCAGTCACCTCTGTAGGCGGCGTTAACTGGGGAAGTACTTTTGCTGATGTCGCTAGAGGCGTTGTGCCTTATGATTCAAGCCTCGAATGGGTCATTGAAAAAGCCCTTAACTCCTTAGCCATTGTCATCGCAGGACTTTCAGGCGCCGGGGACCTGCCCGCAGATAGCCTCTCAATGGTCGATTCATTAACAACCCAAGGTTCTATCTTATTTAATAGCCAATACCCTGAAGGTATGCCAACACACTATTGCGGCGAAGGAGAAATGATAGCCAGTAATAACGTTTATTACTTCTCATGGTCAGGCGCCGATCCCATGACCCATGTACTTGATGCCGGGGATTACGCACTATCATTGATCAGTTTGTTATTTAATGAGAAAAATGACGGCCTTGTTTCTAGCTGTAGTTCACATTTAGGGAAAGTAATCCAAGATGATTATAAAATGAATCATTTAGATGAAGTTAATCAAATATTTGGTTTAGTCAGTTGGTGGGAAACCAACCCCGTGAGTCTCTATCGTCAACATGCTAAATACCTTAAAAACTTAGGATTATAATATGCGCTTCCTACAATCAATCAATCAGCCTTTGTCTCGCTTACTTTTATTGTGCTTAATTGTAGGAAGTCTCATTTATTTAATCACATTAACATACACCCACAAAATGCCTATTCAAGACAACACGCTACTCAGTGAAGTCAAAAAAAATAATGCAGCGATGCCATCAGCTCAGAGCACACATGAAACAGATACCGTACAACAAGGCTTAGCGCTCATCATTGATCGTCACTTACGTTGGCAATTTGATGATATTATTTTAACCCTACAAAAAACACCCAATTTATCATCTCAATCAATAGAACTGTTAACGCTATTATCTGAACAATTAACATTATCCTTTGACGCTACCGAGCAATTGTTTGATCTTTTCTCTCGATACAAACACTACAGTCAAGCTATTATCACAATCAAACAGAATGGTCCCGCATTGGGTGAGCAAATCGACCTTAATGAAACCCATGCTTTCATTGAACAAATTACCCTTTTACAAACAGAGTTTTTTAATGATATTGAAATCGATGCTTTTTTTGAAAATGATAACCAATATGCAGAACAAACATTAGCCCGCGTCGCCATCAGACAAGATCCTAGCCTCAGTCAAGCCCAAAAAGACACACTACTACAACATCAAATTAGCCAGCTGAGCGAAACCGAACGTAGCGCATTACAACCCAGTCTTGATGCAACAAAAATAGCAAAAGAGCTGGGAAGTACCAGGTTGATAAACTTAAATATGGACGCTGACATTATTACCAGAGCCAATGCCATTCAAAAAACAAATCAACAATGGAAAAGTAAAGTGAACGATTATCTATCATTTATAAAATCAAAAGAAGTGCTAAAGAGTCCTCAAGAGTTCGTAACGAAAAACATTAATGAGTATTTAACCGCGCATTTCACTCAAAATGAAGTGAAACGTTTAAACGTCTTTTTAGCTCATCCAGAATTATTATATTAGACTTCATTACCTCATATTGATGATCCCTATCATGCTCACCGATTACACACATCAACAATTGATACATTAATTGGATAAATGAAATGAAATGAAATGAAATGAAATGAAATGAAATGAAATGAAATGAAATGAAATGAAATGAAATGAAATGAAATGAAATGAAATGAAATGAAATGAAACTTTAATGCAAACATCAATTAACATTAGATATAAATTAATCCATAAATATAAAAATTTGAAGTAATAATCAGGTCAACACCTTATTCATACATCGTATCTTCAGCTATATCCTCTGCTCATCTAAAAATATCTGTTTCCATTTTAAATTAAACATGAATCGTTTAATTCTATCATTTATTGAACAAGAAAAATGAGTAATGATAATTAAGCATCTAGTGAAGATAATGTTAATGTGTTGCCTTTATACTGTGACTGCATCTGCAAAAACTGAAATCAACACAGCAGAAACAAAATACCCCATTATCCTAGTCCATGGTCTTTTTGGCTTTAATGATATTTGGGGAATAGACTATTTCTATAACATTCCCCAAGCATTAAAAGAAAACGGCGCCATGGTATTTATTGCTTCAGTTTCCCCTTCTAATCAAACAGAAATTAGAGGAGAACAGCTAAGAACATTTGTTCAAGCTGTCATGGCATTAACAGGGGCTGACAAAGTTAATTTAATCGGCCATAGCCATGGTGCCCCCACCGCCCGTTATGTTGCTAGTGTGAGTCCAGAATGGGTAGCCTCTGTGACTTCAGTCGGTGGTGTCAATTGGGGCAGTGGTTTGGCAGATTTCATACGAAGAAAAATCACACCTCATTCAAACAAAGAATGGTTAATTGCAAAAGGACTCAATTCACTCGCTTATTTGATAGCTGGAATCTCAGGCAACCAAGGTTTACCCATTAATAGCATTGCAATGGCAGATTCATTAACCACAGAAGGCTCAATACTCTTTAATCAAACATACCCTGAAGGGATCCCATCACAATATTGTGGTGAAACTGACATGATTGCCGATAATGGGGTCTATTATTTTTCATGGTCAGGAACGTCAGTGATCACCAATTACCTTGATGCCATTGATTATACATTAGCTCTCACCAGCCTAGTTTTCGATGAAGAAAATGATGGCCTCGTGTCAAAATGTAGCTCTCATTTGGGAAAAGTCATAAAAGATGACTATAAAATGAATCATTTAGATGAAATTAATCAAAGTTTTGGATTAGTCAGTTGGTGGGAAACCAATCCAGTAAATATCTACCGTCAACATGCTAACTACCTTAAAAGCTTAGGGTTATAATATGCGCTTCCGACAATCAATTAATCAGCTGGCATCTCGGATACTCTTATTGTGCTTAATAGTCGGAAGTTACATTTATCTCTGTTATTTAATCACATCGACTCCTCATCATGAAGCATCTGTTCAAGACTATACTCAACCCAGTAAAAAAACAGAAAGTAATGAGGCCGTCCAATCAGTACAGATCACGCATGACACTGATGCTGTACAACAAAGCTTAGCACTTATCATTGATCGTCACTTGCGTTGGCAATTTGACGACATTATATTAACCCTACAAAAAGCATCCAATTTATCATCTCAATCAATAGAACTGTTAACGCTATTATCTGAACAATTAACGTTATCCTTTGACGCTACCGAGCAATTGTTTGATCTTTTCTCTCGATACAAACACTACAGTCAAGCCATTATCACAATCAAACAGAATGCTCCCGCATTGGGTGAGCAAATCGACCTTAATGAAACCCATGCTTTCATTGAACAAATCACCCTTTTACAAACAGAGTTTTTTAATGATATTGAAATCAATGCTTTTTTTGAAAATGATAACCAATATGCAAAACAAACGTTAGCCCGCATCGCTATCAGACAAGATCCTAGCCTCAGTCAAGCCCAAAAAGACACACTACTACAACATCAAATTAGCCAGCTAAGTGAAACCGAACGTAGCGCATTACAACCCAGTCTAGATGCAACAAAAATAGCAAAAGAACTGGGAAGCACCAGATTGATAAACTTCAATATGGACGCTGACATTATTATCAGAGCCAATGATATTCAAAAAACAAATCAACAATGGAAAAGCAAAATCATCGATTATCTATCATTTATAAAGTCACAGGATGTAGCGCATAATCAACAAGAGTCCGTAACAGAAAACATTAAGGAGTATTTAACCGCGCATTTCACTCAAAATGAAGTGAAACGTTTAAACGTCTTTTTAGCTCACCCCAAATTATTTCAATAATTTATTATTCAGCCCCAAGATAAATAAGCACTCAGCCGTGTTACTCACGGTATCACTGCAAGATCATTAAGCATCAAATATGTCAGCTTGAGAGTATGAATTATTTAACTCATCGCCAACAGCCAAATTAACCAACAGCCAAACAGCATGCGCATTTATTGTACAACAAATAAAGATGACTACCTAAAACTGACTAAAAACAACGATCATTCTAAAATAAAAACAATCACATGAAAATGCATATTGAGCCTACACATCAATAATTAAACAAAGTTACATTTAACTATAATTTAACAACTGTTATCAGCAATGCTGTTTTATAGAGCATAGACACAATATAAATTGACGATTGGTAAAATTTAAAGTAAAAATAGTTTAACAAGTAAGAGAATAATAAATTTAAATAACATTAAAAATAACAACACATGATTAATTTACAAGCTAATCATCGTTTATAAACCTTATTTTCTATTCATTTGACATAAGCAAAAAAAGGGAGTTAAATGCAATCAAATATAAAGCCTAGATACAACTGAGCTTTATTTATTACATGTGCAATATCATGTCAGGTTATGAAACACAGAAGCAACACTGTCGACCATTTAGGTAACGTTGCAAGGATAAAGTTATGACATTTACCAACCAAAATATAACTAAACTCTTCGTTGTTGACGATCATTCACTCATATTTGATGGACTAAGAGGTTTTCTATCTTCTTATCCTGAATATGAATTTGTTGGCTTTGTAGAAAATGGCCTATCCGTTTATGATAAATGTTTAAAACTTAAACCTGATCTTGTCTTTATTGATCTCAAACTTCCAGGCATGTCTGGATTAGATGTGATTAGACAACTCCGACAACGATGGCCCAAAATGATGATTATTGTTTTGACTGCTTCAGTTGACGAAAAAAGTGCTCGAGAAGCTTTAGATTCTGGTGCCAATGGTTATGTAATAAAAAATAGCCCTAAAAACACCCTGCTTGCAGCAATAAAATGTGTTGCTAGAGGAAAAATATTTTTAGACCCCAGTCTAAATGCTAAGCAAGTTGAGGCACTTAAAGATGTTTCTGACGGCGATATTCCTTTACTCACGCCAAGGGAAAAACAAGTACTAAAACTCATTTGCGAAGGTTTACGCAATCGAGATATCGCAGAAAAATTAGTCATCAGTTTAAAGACAGTCGAAACACATAGAATGAACCTAATGCAAAAATTAGATGCCCATAATGTCGCTAACCTTATTCAATGGTCCCAGCGGATGGGAATGAACTCTCTTAGTCATTAATCATCAACACCGAAAGCCAGTAATTACTGGCTTTTTCATTAAAGTTCAATAAATGGCTTACTTTCTTAATGCTTCAATTAATTCACTTAATTTGTCTAGATCTTCTTTTAACAAATACCCACTTTCGATTAAGTTCACTTCTAACTGTTGTGCCGCCGCAGTCATGTCAGTCACTCCAGCTACACCAGAACACCCTTTTATTTGATGCAAAATATCGGCCAAATCATTCCATTTTCTCTCATTAATATCTGACTGTCCTTGCTCAACCATTCGAGTCAGCTCTTTCACTAACTTATCTTTTAAATCATGATCAAATATGTTGATAATGGGGCGCTCAGTTTCATCATTAATATCAAGATTCACATCCCTATCAATTTGCAGCTCTGCTACCTTATCAAGAACTTTACTCAACTTATCTAACGTAACAGGTTTCGTTAGATAGTCATTCATCCCTACTGCAATAGCATGCTTATACTCTGTTGGCTCAGCGTTTGCTGTTAAGGCTAAAATAGGGCAATCATTATCTAATATCTCTTCATTTATCCGCCACTGTTCAGTGGTTTGATATCCATTAAGACCCGGCATTCTGATATCCATCAAGACTAAATCAAATATTCGTCGTTTACCTTTTTCCAATGCTGCCGTTCCTGAACTGACTGAAACAACATCCTGCTTCAACTCTATTAACATTTTACTGATGATAATTCTGTTTGTTTCAACATCATCAACGAGTAATATTTTCAATTTCCAAGGTAATAAATGGGTATGATGATCTTTTTTCGTTGATAAGGAGAACCCTTGTTGTATTTCACGTAATAAACACAATAGACGCCTAGGTAAATAACTTAACTCTGGATTACTTAACTCTGGATTGGCTAGCTCTATCTGCTCTTCTTCAACGGGCTCTCCTCCCCATAATGCTATTTGTGCATGTAAAAATTTAGGTGCATAAACAGCCTCTGAAGATAGGCGAATGGTGCAAATAGGATTTTCCAAGGGCAACATGAAAGTGAATGTTGAACCTTTATGAAATTCACTTATTACTGATAACTGCCCTCCCATGAAAGAAGCCAAACGAGTCGAAATAGGTAAACCTAACCCCGTCCCCATCTCTTGATGGTAAGTTTGCGCAAAAGGCTCAAATATACGTGATAAATCTTGCTTTCTAATCCCCATTCCCGAGTCTGTGACATGGAATAACAAGGCTTCATTATCAGTCTCAACATCTAACCTTATATGACCAACATCTGTAAATTTAACCGCATTCCCCAACAGATTAACTAAAACTTGCCTGACTCTTACAGGATCAAATACTGCTTCTTCAGGTACCCTTTCACTCAAAAAACATTGCAGTTTAATATTTTTGTGAACGGCACGAGAAGACACTGTGCACATTGCATCATCAATAATTTGCAATATTGATGTCAATTGTTTATTCAAATGGATTTGATCTGCCTCAATACGAGAGAAATCTAATAAATTATTGATAATTGCCAATAATGAATTACCACAATTGTAAGCCGTTTCAACTAAGTCTTTTTGCTTCATCGAAAGTGAAGTCTGTCCTAATAATTCTAATGAACCATTAATACCATTTAATGGCGTCCGTATTTCATGGCTAATACTGGTTAAATGCTCTGTTTTACGTTCCGTGGCTTTCTCAGCCTTTAATTTAGCAATGCCCAACTCAAGTGTTCGGCTTTCAATATCTTTTTCAAGATTATTATAATTCTCTTTGATGGTATCCAGTAAACGATTATAGGCTTTCGCTATTTGATCTAACTCTTTTGTACTTGAAGCGGGTAGTCGTCTATCTAATGTATCTTGGATATCATTGGTAATAATATCAACAAAATGACCCAAAGGTTTAGCCACATGATATCTTAAGGCCATTAGCAAAATCATCAACATCACAAACAAAGATATTAACGCCCATGGCAATTCACTCAATATGGGTTCTAAAGCAACTTGCTTAACATAATCATTAGAAATAAGAGTGACTTGCAACCAATCAGGACCATTTATCCTCTCTTTGATAACATGATATCCTCCGAAATCGGCATCCTTTAAATGCCCTGCGGAAGAACGATTTTTCTCAGCATATAGTGCAGTCAAGTCTTCCAATGATGTAGGTGTCGTGGATTCTGGCGATAAAGAAAATATTTTACCATTCGGTATAAGGAAAAAACTTAATGCCTCAGGACTCATCGAATCAAAAGAATTTAATGCCACAATAGGTTCAAAATTAAGGGTAAATCCAAGTTGTAGTGCTTTAGAATCATTCGGGTACTCTGAATAACTAAAACTCAAATTATAAGATTGAGTTTCTTTATCCCATAAAGGCTCCCCCCAGCGAATCCCCCTTACAGCTTTAAGAGTCGATAATTTTTTTAACGTCTTGACTCTAGACTTAAATATTGCTTCAGAAGTATCGGTTTGAGCATATAAAGTGATCCCCTTCTCAGGCTGAATAATAAAAGTGTCAATATAATGATGTTGCCCTGCACTACCAAATGTTTGAACAAACCACATATTCATTACATCTTGATAGTTTTTAGACTCATTCGAGAAAGGAAAGTAACGAGAAACAATCCCTTTAGTATCAAAAATGCCTATTTTAGAGAAACTTCGATGTAATTTAGTCAGTCTCTGTACATCTTCAATAGCATCATTAAAAAGCCGCTTTATCACTTGAGCCTGTAAATGATTTGCCTCTCCAAAAGAGGCCAGCTTCTTATTCAATAGACTAGAATAGGTATTATTATAAGCCACCGTTTCTATCATTAACCAAAGAGCCACAAGAATAGCGGTAAAAGCGACAGTCAACTTCACTGTTAAAGATGTCTTCCACATGTTCCTTATCATTAAATACCAACCTTTATACAAGTAAATACAAACATAATACTAACAAGTCAGTATTATTAAATAATCGTATCTCATCCAACTAAACATAGAATGTTAGAAACGTCCTAATATACACATATAAAAGGCCCATTCTCAATAAAACTAAATATTAACACACAGCCTTCCCTGAAAAGATAACAAAAACACTAATTAACAACCTATTACATACGCATTCAGATAGATACACTTAAAAACAGAAAAAGAAAAGTTCAGTCTAAAAAGGGTTTATACTTTTATCAAATAATTAAAATTAACTAAAAGTGAGCTATTTAAGCCTTTCTCTATATTGACAAGACATCATTAATTTAATCCCACCAGCGATAGTATAATGTTAAACAAGTTAACAATCATCATAATTCATTCATCTAACATGACTATTGTATAGTATACATAGCCTCTTATAAAATCTAAAATTCCACCTTTGATCTTGAGTTAAGGTGTTCACCTGATAGGTCTCAAAATTTTTTCACCACATACTAAGCCCATACAAATTCTCTCATGAGATAAATAATGATTAGTAGGCTTGTTAATACCGGGATTTTACGAGTAGAGAAAAATGAATATTCTCAAAAAAAAGCTTTTTTGGCTGATAAAGAAGCCATACTCATCGATAAAAAAACGGCTGCTACAATCGGTATTATTTTAAAACCCAATACACCTCTCATCTCTCAATGGGTAACACAAGCCACTCTTTTACTCGCCGCCAGCATAGAAAGTCATGATTGTGCACTTGAATATCGTAATGAAAATTGGATGCTATGGCATTATTACGACATAAATCAAGACGATGACGAACTCGAGCATAAAAGCATTAAACACCTCGCACTTGGCCGTTTTCTCGAAAATGGATTAACGGATTAACACTATCCAATTATACTGGGAAAGCAACATGAAAAAAGTAATTTATGGGTTATTGTTATTTCATTTTAGCCTTATTCAAGCAGCCCCGCTAACAGATATAAACTGGCAAGGAGAGTCTTTTATGCTCTTTAGCCGTGGTACACCCCTTGCTTATGTTATTCGTGATTTTGCTCGTAATTACAACGTCCCCGTCGTTGTTAGCGATAAGATAACAGATCAATTTAGTGGTAAAATTCGTAATCAATCTCCTGAAGAAATCCTGACTAATCTTAGCCGCTATGGAATAAGCTGGTACTATGTCAACGGTGTCCTGTATGCCAATAAGGTCCATGAACTCACCAATACTATTATTCCCCTCAATACCTTAACACCAGAAGATGTAAAGCAATATCTGTCTCGCGCTCAAATATTGGATGATAATGTCTGTAGTATTAATTCAGCACCCGGCATCCACGCGATTGAAGTATGGGGAGTACCTGAATGTTTAAATCGCGTATCAAAACTGACAAGACAGCTCGATGCCAACGTCACTGAGCAATATCAAACTCGACCAGAAGTCGGTCTGTTCCCTTTAAAGTATGCTTCAGCAAGCGATACCATGTATGAATATCGCAGCCAAAATGTCACCGTCCCAGGACTTGTCAGCATACTTAATAACATGAATAGAAATGTCGGTTCCTCAGCGCTAGGGGCCAACCCTAATACTGAAGTAACTCATGGAAAAAGAATCACCTTTTCAGCCGATCAACGAAAAAATGCTGTCATCGTCAAGGGGACTGCCGCAGAAATAGCGACTTATGGAAAACTCATAAAACAATTAGATACGCCAACACCCATGATAGAAATTTCAGTTTCCATCATCGACATCAACGCTTCTGAGTTTAAACAATTAGGTGTTCAATATTCAGCCGCTAATGGTGTTATCTCATTTAATAGTAGTACTGTGAGCAGTGGCGTCGCAACGGTTGTTGACAGTAGTGATAATTTTTTGGTCGAAATAAAAGCACTAGAAAAAAAATCGAAAGCAAAAATATTATCACGCCCCACAATTGTCACTTTAAACAATGTTCAAGCAATATTAGATCGTAACATCACCTTCTATACCAAAGTACAAAGCCGAGATGTCGCCAGCCTAGAATCCGTCACCACAGGTTCACTGTTAAGAGTCACACCTCGCCTAGTTGAAGAAGATGGGCAAGAGAAAATAATGTTATCGCTCAATATCCAAGATGGGCAACAAGCATCAGCAATCAGCAGTACCGAACCTTTACCTCAAGTACAAAGCTCTGAGATTTCTACTCAGGCGACCTTAAAATCAGGAGAAAGCCTGTTAATTGGTGGTTTTGTACAAGATAAAGATGAACTGGTTAATAACAAAATCCCTTTACTGGGTGATTTACCGCTTATTGGTAGCTTATTTCGCAGTGAAGAACACAATATACAAAAAGTTGTTCGTGTTTTCTTAATTAAAGCTCAACCCATTAGCCTTAGAGATTAACGGTATGTCGCTACAATATAAACTACTTTGGTTAAATGGGCCTTTAAAAGGCCGAGAATTACAATTACCCTCGGGCCAATTAACGATCGGAAGTGATGGTGATATTCTTGCTAAGTTAGAAGGAACAGAAGAAATCACCCTCGAGATCAATGATGCTGGCATTCACTTGATCTCGAATGTCACTGGGCTGATTGATGCTGATGAAGCTAATTTTGAAGCACCGTTGCCTTATCATAAAGCCATTGAGGTCGCAGGGGTTGCCTTTGTTGTTGCGCCCGTTGAAGAAGCACTGTCACTCATTGAGCTACCATCAACACAAATAGCCAACACAACACAAACAGTAAAAAAAACCGGAACAAGAAAAAGGTCGAATAAAATACCTTGGGGATTATTAAGCTTAGCGGCCATATTAGCATTATTAATCATATATATTGTTACTCTTCCTGATGCCCCAATAGAAAAAAAGCAAACCATTCAAAGATGGACTGAAAATCAACTAGTAAAAGAAGCCCTACCCCACGTAAAAACAATGTGGTCTTCTAATACTCAAGTGACACTATCAGGTTATTATGGCGACCCTATAACATTTAACGCCTTTATTGAATCACTTAAAACAAAAAATATTCTTTATACTCAAGATGCAATCTATTTAAAACAGCTACTCAGTAATGTAAGAATGATTTTATCTGAAAATCATTATACTAATTTACAAGTCACTTTAGATAAAGAAATCCCTGGAAATATCAATATTTCCGGCGCCATACAATCGGGCGAACAATGGGATAATACGGCAAAAATGTTAAAAAACATTCATGGTATAAAAGAGTGGAAAGTCACCAACCAAGCCAGTACTCAAGTCAAACAGCTTATAACCCTTCTACGCGATAAACAATTGCTAGAAGGTCTCATGATAACAAGAGCAAACGAAATGATAAGGGTCACAGGACAAGTCAGTAACAAAGATGAACCGGCCATACGTTCAATTATACATCAAGTACAAAAAAACAGTTCAGGAACATATAAAATCAACTTTTTAAATATTCCTATACACGATGAGCTGAATAAATTATTACCCTCAGAGATTGTCAGTATCGGAGGAAATAACACCTCTCCTTATATTGAACTGGATAATGGGGATAGACTTTGGCAAAAAACAAGACTAGACAATGGATATATTATAGATTTTATCGATGAGTACGGCATTGACCTGAGTAATAAAGGCGAAGTCATACATGTCCCTTTCATCTTTTAATAAGGATTAAACATGCCAAATATAACATCTCTGGAAGATAAAATAAAAAATAATGAATATTCACATTCATTTTACTGCAACAAACTAGATAACATCTCTATAAAAGTGTCACAACAAAATAACATTCATCATGAAACTTGGTATGAAGCCATAAACGCAGCACAAAAAGTGATTAACACATTAAACACACGATATCGGAAAAAACATAATAACAGACTGGTCTAACCAGTTTTATTCAAGTTAAATCACTTTTTGATATAAATAACGACTAAACCAGATAAGATTTAGACTTAAGTATAGGAGATCACCATGAATATCCCAACACCAAACGATTTAAAAGCCATGATGAAAGATTTAGAGCAAAGAAAAAAAGCACTCACTAAGCACTTTGATACATTTGAACAACTTCAATCAGACATTCAAACGTTAAATCAACGTGCAAGTAAAGGAGATGCAAGTTCTATTAAAAAGATCACTCATTTCGCCAATGCGTTCCCAAATGGGTTAGCTCAACAACAACAACAACTTATTACAAAAGCAAAAGAGATAGAAAAAAACTTCAAAACAATAAAGCAGCAGTTTGAAAAAATAGGCGCAATACCTAAAACGATGGCACCAAAGAAAGAGACAACAGAAGCCACTAACATCGAAAGCAATATAGAGGTTAACAAACCTAAACGCCCAAAAATGAAATCTTTTTGCTAAATAAAAAAACAAACTCACTCTTTATTGATATACAAAATAATCAATCAGGTAAATAGTTTTTCTAACAGTAACCAAATAGAGAACAGATGATGCTAATAGACACACACAACAAGGGAAGTATTAGCATTATTGATAAACAGCGCTCAGATGAGGCTAAGTTTCAAATAGCAAGTCGTGGTGATCCTATGTTCTCTAAAGGTATTGCTTTTTTATACTTGTTTTTAAATTTATTATCTGAAATGGCTGATGCGCAATATCAGCAAATGCAGAATAAATCTGATATCACTCGAAAAGCGCAAAGTATGGCCAATCGAGTCGACAGTCAAATAGCCAATGTTGCTAAAGACTCAGAGAGCAAGGAAGTGCTCTCTGATGATGTCTACCAGTATATGTTAGATAACAATATTACGGTCAATGGGCAAAGCATTAAAGACTATGCCACCCAACCGGATAAAGAAGTCACGACCATTGTGCCACAACAATCTATGGTACGAGATGGACGCCTGACAAAAGATATGAGGTGGGAAACCCTTTTTGTTGAAAAAACAGAAACAATTACCTATCCAGAGGGGCAAAAATCACTCGTTCAAGGTGAGCTAAAAGCAGTCAAAGCCGCTTTAGAAACAGTTTCAAATCAAGTATCTGACTATGTTTCTCAATCGCAACTGCAACTGCAAAAACTCATGCAAACCTACAATGTCACAGTGAGTTTAATTAACAGTATGCAAACCTGATGGCTGATATGAATAAATCCATTGCTCAAAACATTCGTTAATTAAAATAAGTCCATTATCTATTAATGAGGAGTTTCTATGTCAACAGTAATCAATACAAACTCGATACGTGATCAAAACCGAACCGACTACCAACAGAATTACATTTCTCGTCAAGGAGATAATGTATTATCTCGCGGTATTGCCGTTATGTATATGTTCATGAATCTGCTGTCCGAGATGGCCGATTCTATGTATGCCGGCATGCAATCCCAATCTGATATTACTCGTGAAGCACAAAGCATGGCCAATAGGGTTGATAGCGCTATCGCCAAAGCCGCGAAAGACGGTGACAAAGGCGAAGCTTGGCTGGATGCCGATGTCTATAATTATATGCAAGCGAATAACATTACAGTCAACGGTATGAGTATCAGCGAATACGCTAATACCGCTGGGGGTGGTAATACTCGATTCGATCAAGGTGAATTGAAATCAATAAAATCGGCTTTAGAAACGGTTTCTAACCAAGCCTCAGATTATGTGTCTCAGTCACAACTGCAATTACAAAAGCTGATGCAAACCTACAATGTCACGGTCAGTTTAATTAACAGCATGCAAACCATGCTGGCTGATATGAATAAATCCATTGCTCAAAACATTCGCTAACCCTTTGTTAACTTATTAACAGGAGAAATCTATGACAACCATCAGTAATACCAATTCGATACGTGACCAAGACCGAACCGACTATCAGCAAAATTACATTTCTCGTCAAGGAGATAATGTATTATCTCGCGGTATTGCCGTTATGTATATGTTCATGAATCTGCTGTCCGAGATGGCCGATTCTATGTATGCCGACATGCAATCCCAATCTGACATTACTCGTGAAGCACAAAGCATGGCCAATCGGGTTGATAGCGCTATCGCCACAGCGGCTAGAGACGGCGATAAAGGCAGTGCTGCAATCGATCAAGCCACTTACGAGTACATGTATGACAACAATATCACTGTTAATGGTCAATCAATCAATGATTACTTAGGCATCAGTGGAGGTAAGTCTACTAATGTCAGTGGCATAAAAAAAGACCAAGGTGAGCTGAAATCCATTAAATCCGCTCTAGAAACCGTGTCTAACCAAGCCTCGGATTATGTTTCTCAGTCTCAATTGCAACTGCAAAAATTAATGCAAACTTATAACGTTACAGTGAGCTTAATTAACAGCATGCAAACCATGCTTGCCGACATGAACAAATCTATTGCACAAAATATTCGCTAGCAACTGATTTTAAAATAGTTAACAACAAGGCTCCCTTATGAAACAAGAAGAGTTCGATACCTTACAGCAATTTCTCAAACGTGGCGGCTCATTGTCAATGCTAGCTGATACTAGCCCACAAGATTTAAGTACGTTATATCAATATGCATTACAACTGATGGCTTGCCATGACTTTGAAGCGGCTAAACGTATATTTTATCTACTCATGCGTCTCGATCACTGGAGCCATGATTATAACTTTAACTTAGGGCTATGTTATCAGCAAACAGGGGCCCATGAAGAAGCCATTTTTTGTTTTGGGCGCGCAGGTACCATTAAAGTCGACACACCGTATCCGGCGTATCAAGCTGCACTCAGTTATATCAAACTCGGCAATCACACTGTGGCCCGTAATGCCTTAGATGCAGCACTCATATGGTGCCACAACCATGCCCATTATGCTGATATAAAAAAAGATGTTGAAGTTCAGCTTGCCAACGTAAAAGGAGCCACACAATGACAACGAGTGTTCAAAACGATACCAATAGCTTAATTAATCCAACATTAATTAATGGGGTTGAATCAACCCAAGCCACATCAAAAGCGATACTCCCTAATTGGAAAAATAGCTCTAACGCTTTATTTCAACAGCAATCTCAACGTAATGCTAATGTCAGTATGAAACAAGCGGATCAAGCACTTCAAAATATTTTCAGCCAATTCAATGCCTTAATCGATAAAAATAGCAACGGTGAGGAAGGTGGCCAACCCTCTAAAATCGCCATGAGTCTTGCTCTGATGGAAAAATCATCAATGGACACCATGATGCTAATGGCCACGAACCTTGGATTAGCCACATTTTCAAATTCTGCAGAAGCTGCAGCTAAGTCAATGTCAATCCAAACCGAAACTCAAATCTACCTCAGAAATGAGCAAGATAAAGCTTTTCAAGAGCAGCTAGCCAAGAATATCGAAGCCGCCGATCAATCCAAAAAAGGCGGCATAATACAAGTCGTCTTCGATTGGGCTATTGCCACTGCTGAAGTCATTTATGGTGTCGCTAAAGTCATTGGCGCCGTTGCATCTGGCGATGTCGTCGCGGGTGCTGCAGGCGGGGCTTATATTATGGCAGGCCTTGCCGGTATGGTTAAAGCCACTGCTGAAACACTCATTCTCATGGCTGACGAGCTTGGGCTTGATGACAAAGACATAGAAAAACTGAAACAAGTCGCCGATATCGCCGGAAAAGTTCAACTGGCTCTCGAAATTACTGCCGCTGTCATCGACATAGTTCAAGCAGGCCGAGCCATCAGCGCCGCGCGGGGTGCAACAACTGCCGCAACCAAAACCGCCATGACACAAGCCGCGCCACAAATCGCAGAGCAAGCCACTAAAGTCGCAGCAGGTACTATTACTCAAAAAGTGGCCACTCAAGCAACAAAAGCAATAGCCGAAAATGTGGCACAGCAAGTCGCTCAACAAGTCGCCCAGACAATCGCCACCGAGATGCCCAAAGCCGTTGCCACCGAAATGGCCAAAACCATGGCAAAAGAACTCGGTAAGGAATTTACGGAAGAGTTAACTAAAGAACTAGTTCAAGAAACTATCAAACGCGCAGTTCGAGAAGCAGTAGAACAAGCCGCCGAAGTCGCAATAAAAAAAGCCGTTGAAAAAGGTGTGGTCATGACCGCACAAGAAATCACTAAGGTCGCGGTTAGAAACTTGACGATGAACATAATAACAATATGCATGGAGGCGGCAACGTCTGCGGCATTTACCACCTTAAAAGGTACCGCCCAGGGTGTGTCTCAAATCACAGTAGGCGCCATCAAATTAGAAGTTGCGGATCTTAAAGAAAAAATTGATCAACTGCTTTTAAAACAAGACTTTCTACAATGGTGTTATCAATGGTTTGATGACATGAAAAAACAACAAACTAAAATGCTAGAAGATGCGGTGAGTAAAAGCGGTGATACCTTAGACAGTGGCACTCAAAGCATCCAACAATCAGGCAATATACAAGCACAAATCGCCGCGAGCGCTGTATAGCCCCCTAACACATTAGATAATAAACATAAGAGAATGAAAATATGACAACACCTATTGATACAAATTCAGTCGATCATGGCTCAACGGTCAACAGTTACGACGCTGGCTACTCAAGTGGCATGGACGCTATTTCACTCATGAATGAAATCATGGTACAAATGCAAGATCTGCTAGAAGAACTTCGCGATATGATGCAAAAGTACAGTCAATCCCAAAGCGAACTGGGCTGGGAAATCCAAATAGCAGGTATTGAAAAAAAGAAAGAGGGAATTGAGGATGCTTTTAATGCTGCAAAAGATGGTGCCTGGGCCAGCATTGGAGCCGGAATAGCTGGAGTAGCAGGCGGTATGGTCGCGGGTGCTGGATTAAGCAATATGGGCCTACTGTCTAAGGTGTCTCAAGCTGGAGGTCAAGTCTCTCAATCTATGGCTCAAGCGGGTGGGAAAATTGCTGAAGGTGCTCAAACTATGAAATCAGCTGACAGTACAAAAGAAGCTGAAGATAAAAAAGCCAATGCTGACTTAATCATGACAGGGGCACAGCAATACAGCAAAGACATCAGTGAATTAAGAGATCTTATTCAGAAAGTGCGTCAGCAATTACAGTCGATGACCAAAGATTTAGTCGAACTAAAAGCCAAAATGGACAACTCAGTTAATATTCGTTAGTCACTCATGATTATTTAATCTATAGCCAATGATTTCATTGGCTTTATTTAGGAGAACATTATGGATCCCGTTACGCGTTATCTCGCTCGTCAAGGCATACAAACCACAGATGACTATTTTAAAAACAGTGCATTACATTGGGGCCAACGCTGGGAACACCCTATGTGGTCTCTAGTATATCGTGTCGACAATGACGTGCTCATTTTTTGTGAGTTTAAGAGTAAAGGTGATCCTGTTGGGATCAGCAGCGCAGTCTCACAATTTATCAATAAAATACGTATTATGCGCCGTGAAATAAAAGAGATTAATGAAATAAGAGGCTTAATCATCGAAGATGGTGGCTTACCCGAAGACAGGTTAACCCGTCAAGTCTTTAGAAAACAGTTTCTTTTACAAGGCGCTCAAGAAAGAATCATCGATGGCGATAACTGGTTGATTTACTAATATAAAAATAAAATAATCGACTTTAAATTCACATAGTTATATCAATAACTTAATAAAAAAATACTAATAAGCTTGTAATTAAAGCAACAGTTTTGAACCTAGATGAAAAGTGATGAGTAATGTTCAACCCCCAACAATCGCAGGAAGTAACCATGACTAATGTCATAAATATACGAACCAACCAAGCTTTTCATCAATTAATAGAAGCTTTTTTTAAACATCAAGCATTGCCCTACAAGCACAATGATATTTATGATTTAGCCCTCACATTACCAGGCGAGGAAGCGACTCCGCTGGTCCTCATGCCGTTAACTGAAAAAGAGGGGTTATTCTTATCCAAAGTCATTTTAGAGACTGACATCGATATCACTCTGCTGACATTTTTTATGGATCGTAATCAGTGCAATATCCAATCGACTGTCCGCTATGCACTCAATACCGATCCCCAAGGCCAGATCCACATTATGGCTCAGTGTCAATTTAATCTTCAGGCCATGGAATTACCTGAATTATTAAGCCTCTATGACAACTATGTCGCAGAATTATCCACCATGTCCAATCAACTTAAAATGATAAAGAGGTAACATTATGCCAGTCGGAATAACAAGTGAACAAGCCACGGCATTAGCCACTAATCCCTATGCGGAAAAAGGTGATTTAACAGTACAAAAAGCGAGTTATAAAGAAGATTTAGCAACAGTTAAAGAATTCATTACTACAGTTAGGGCCCAGCAAACTGATTCACAAATAACACTCACTCCCAAACAAATGACAAAAGCTGTGCTGTCTTTACCTGATTTTAAGGCTAACGGCACATCAGACACCCACTACAGTAGTACGGCTAGAAAAATTCATGAGTTTGCGCACAGCATAAGAACCAATGCAGCACAAGAGCCTCAATCAGATAGAGACAATAGCCGAGTCAATAATCAAGTCAATATACGTAATACCATTTTACAAACACTTGAAACACAAGACAGCATAAAAATAAAAGGTAAAGACTTAGCTTTTGAATTTACGGTTAAACCGTTCCAAAATAGTCGAACCCCAGTTAATGGTGGCACAATTGAAAGCCAAACTTCTATGTGGAGTCCTGGTATCACCAGCTTAAGCGGAAAACACACCAGTAAATTAACAGGTTCCGAAATTAATACCGCAAGCCCTAAAACCTTTTTAAGCAATCCAATGATACGCTCAGTTAAACCAACCGCAACTTACGGACTGGACTTTATCCAAAAAGACGCTTTCCAATTTGGACGCATGGGCTTCTTGCAACCAGGGCAAGATAGCACCATCAATAATCAAATCGATATCCTACAAAAAAGCACAGGTAAAGCAGTTGGCGGACGTCATTTTGACTTACGTTTAATGAACCCAGATCAAAATAAAAAAGCATTAGCACAACATCAAGCGACAATTGATAGGGCCAATGACATACGGAAAATGGAAGGAAAAGCCCCCATAAGTACTTGTACAATCCCAATCAACCAAAATAAAATGACTTTTGGAGACGAACTCAAGCAAGCCCCAGTAATGCTTGGTAACTTCATAAAGCATAACGGATTTTCATTTAAAAGTTTAGGAGTCATTATAGCCACAGCTATTGCAGCACCTATCGCCTTGGCTGTTGCGGCTGTCGCAACCCTAACAGTTGTACCCGCCATATACCTAAACTCTCTTCGAAACGATACTATCAACATTGGTGCAATGATTGAATGGCTAGAAGCGAAAGACGGGATAACTAACCAACTTCAAGAATTTGAAGCAATCCATTTGGAACTACAGGAACAATATCGTCTTAATCCTACAGAAGAGCTAAAATTACAATTAGAGAATGCCACCCAATTATTACAAAACACTGAAAAACTCAAAGCTGCCATCTATGACAAAATAAATGATGGTGAAGGAAATGCCCCTGATGGTATGGAAGGCCTAATGCTGTCTGCAATGATGATGAAAACTGCCGATGCTCTAGGTATGTCAGTAACAGAAGGTTGTAAGAGTAATAAAGACAGAGCAACTATTGTTGATATGATGGTTCAAGCACTTGAGTTTAAGAATAAAGATAACCCAGATAGTGAATATGAATTATTAGATTTTAGGGAAAAAGAAGACAGAACAATCTTTAAAGATATTGTTATTAACGCCGCAACTCGTGAAACATCACTCAATAACACAGGAGTTAATGGCAATTTATTCTACTCAGGTGATTTACGCACAGTCTTAGGCAGTGATGGATTAAGAGCTTTTACTGGTGATGCCGCACCGAAAACAGAGTAAATAATTATAATGATAAAAAACAGCCATCATATTGATGGCTGTTTTTTATCATTGACTTTTGCTCATGATGCGACTGACTCTTCATCTGATGCATCTTCCACATCACCTTCAGATGCAGCCACAACAGTGTCTTCAACAGGAGGATTTAATATCGCATCCAGAGGTGGCATAATGTCCCTATCGACAAAAATCTCCAAATCTTTCATTAAAATATTTTTTATTTCATTAATATCGACCGTTTGATTGTCGAGGGATCCCGCTTGGATCACCGTCATCAACTCTTGGCTTATCGAAAGTAAATCTTCTTTTATGGTCGCTTGTAATTTAGGTAAAATAAGACCTAACTGAATACAAAATGCAATGTCATCTGACTCTCCTCTGTTTAGATTTAAAAGCCATCCACCGACAGCGGATGTGATAACAGACCTAAAGTTGTCGCACATTCACTATACGCAATGAAAAAATATAATCTAAAAAGGGAAAGGGACGATAAAAGAGGGATTTGATGATTGGCTATATGATTATTAATGACTTATTGCAGCTAAAAGCTATCATCGCCTCGATGATTAATCATACTTGAAACCGCATTATCAGCATGTCAGTCAAGATTACTCTTCATCATATTCAACGTCCATAACCAGACGCAGTAACTCCGCAACCGGTTCAAACAGGCTTTCAGGGATCACATCACCCGATTTCACTTCTTTATATAGCGCTCTGGCTAAAGGCACATTCTCAACAATGGGCACTCCCGCCTTTTCAGCCATTTTAATAATATGCAGCGCCATGTGATCTTTCGCTTTCTCTATCACTTTTGGCAGTGGAGTTTCCCCTTCTTTATAATAAATACACACCGCAAAATGCGTAGGGTTTCTCACCACCGCCGTCGCCCTCCTCACGTTCCCAGCCGCGCCACTGTTAATCTCTCGTCCGACTTCCTTACGTTTATGCTTCATTTCAGCATTACCTTCTGCATTTTTATGCTCTTGCTTAGTATCCTCTTTAGACATTTTCAATTGCTTCATCACGGTAAAACGCTGAAAACCATAATCGGCTAACGCAAAGACTAAATAACAGGCAATAAAGCTCATCCATAACCAAGTGCCCATTTGAAAGGTCACCATCAAACCACACGTCTCGCCACATAAAGGCAAATACTGAAAAGAATTCACATAGCGATGCAATAAATAATAAAAAACACAACTTAACACAATCACTTTAGTTAAATTTTTAGCAAACTCAAATAAACTCTTAAACGACACCAACTGCTTGGCATTTTGCAGTACATTTAACTTCTTAAAACTAGGCATGATAGCTTTCGATGCCATTAAAGGACCAATTTGAATCAAAGTGGTGATCACCGTTGTTGCGGCCAACAATAAACCTAAGCCACCCACATAACGGATGAACAAATCGACAAATTCATTAATTACTAAGCCAGATGCTTCTTCTAAAGGCAAATTCACGCTGCCTATCATGACATCGATCATGTGAATAATGGCTTGTAGCATTTCACGGCCATTATAAACAAAATAGCTCAAAATCACTGCCATTTGAACGCCCGTCAGCACTTCTTGGCTCTTAATAACCTGCCCTTCTTGACGGGCATCTTTAATTTTCTTGGGGGTGGGTTTCTCTGTTTTTTCTGACATGGCTAAACCCTAATTCCCAGTGCCAAATAAAATAAACAACTGACCTATTTCTTTTTCAAATTTATGAATTTGTTGTAAATAATGAGAAAGAGAAAAATTGATACTATAAAGCAGTAATAATAGCACTAAGCCACTTTTAATCGGCATGGCTAAAAAGAACACATTCAATTGCTGCGCAGAGCGATTCACTAAGCCTAAGGCTAAATCGACTAAGATCATGATCACAATCGCAGGCATGGCAAAACTTAAACACAGTGTTGACATCAATTTCCATTGCTTATTAATAAATGAGAGCAGATCGGTGGAAAAAAACAACTCCGAACCCGGAGGTAACTGGTTATAAGATTGATACAAGGAATTGAGCAGTTCATTAAAACCCCCAGACACTAAAAAAAGCACCGTTAGGACTTGCGTGAAAAGAATACCGTAAATAGAAGATTGGACATTCATCAAAGGGTTTAACACTGTCGCCATCGATGCACCACGCATGTTATCGATAACAAATCCTGCCATATCAATAGCCCAAAAAGGAATGGCAGCACAAAAACCTAATAAGAAGCCAATAATAATTTCTTTGGTAAATAGCTTCACCAGAAACCACATATCCCCTTGTATTAAAGTATCTTGCATATCACTCAATACCGGAATAACCGGCATGGCAAATAGAAACACTAACGCATTACGAATTAAGGTACTGCTCATTGCCCCGCCTTTAAAAATAGGCAGTAAGAGCATCATGCCTAATGGTCGCATCATACATAAAGCCACCACGGGCAAATGTAGCAGCGGATTATCCATTAACTGCCCCGCATGTGGCTGATTTGATCAAATGTCATGGTGGCATAACTCAGCAACGCACTTCCCATCCAATGATAAGAAGCGACCAAAGTGATACATACCGCCACCAGCTTAATCAAAAATTGCAGGGTCTGATCTTGAATTTGTGTCAATGCTTGAATGAGACTCACCATCACACCGACCACCGAGGCGACCACAACAACGGGCAATGATAATAGCAGTACAATCCACAGTAATTCAGAAGTCAGCTTAATAATTATCGCTTCACTCATAAAAAGGCATCCTTAGTGATCGTAGAAAAACAAGCCATTCAGGCACGACGTTAATGAATAACCTCTACTCATGAGAAAGACACCATTAATTGGCCAATGAGCTTTTCCCAACCACCCATCAAGATAAAAATAAGTAATTTAAAGGGCAAAGAAATTGTCATGGGTGACACCATCATCATCCCCATCGCCAATAAGATATTCGATACCACTAAATCAATCGCAATAAAAGGTAGGTAAAGTAATAAACCGATTTTAAAGGCTTCGATTAACTGACTTAACGCGAATGCGGGGATCATTACCAATAATGAATCTTTTGATAAAATATCATGATATTTTTGCGGCCAAATTTTTTGGCCAACATTAATGAAGAAATAAGACTGTTTCGCACTCGTATTACGTTGGAGAAATTCTCGATAAGGGACTAAAACTTGCGTATCCACCTTTGCCATTAAATCGGGATCATCAAGGGTAATAGGTGAGACTTCTATACTATCATTCACCGCCATACCAATGGGTGCCATGGTAAATAAAGTTAATACCAGCGCTAAGCCATAAATGGCCATATTAGGGGGTATTTGCTGGATCCCTAATGCATTTCGTAACATCGCAAATACGATGGCAAGCTTAAGAAATGACGTGCCCATTACTGCAAATAAAGGCAATAATGATAAGCCAAACAACAAAAGTATTAGCTGAAAAGGTTGATCGAGTATCGCCATCAGGCATCTCCTTTAGTCTAGGATGCCATGATGACGTTATTCTGTTTCTATCTCTATCAGGTGAAAACCTGACATCAATAAAGCAAGAACACATTCAACAATATTGTTCTATTTGCACCAAGAGCCCCCCTTTACCTCTTAATAACTTGCCGATAGCCACAGGTATCTTGTCATGCATAAGCTGTAACTGACTAAACATATTGATTTCACCTGACAGACGATCACCTTCCATCATGCTACCAATTTGGGCAAGCGATAATCTAATCGTCGCCAGCGTTGCAATGACTGGCTGATAAATAAAATCCAACTTATAACCCATCTCTTCAATAACGATCCCATTCACATCGATATCATCAAGCGACACCGCTCCCAAAGGACGATCCCACCACAACAAAGATTGACCTTGCTCAGGTTTAACATCACCTTTAAGCCATTGTCCTTCACTCACTTGAACCAGTTTAACCTTACCACTTGATTGCTCTAAATATCCCGCCACTAAGCTCAATTCCACCAGTGGATCTTGCCCTCGAAAAGGAGACCACTGACTGATCATTTCTTGATATAAATCCACCGGTACTTGAAGAAAGGCACATTCATAAGCCTCTAAAGTAAATAATGGATAAATATCATCCGCTAATACCATCGCAGTGGGAGTGGGCTCAAGTAATTCTCCCAACCATTCTCCTGCTGGTTCGAATAATACCGCTGAGACGCAAGCGAGTAATTCATCAGGTAAACTGCTGGGCTCTGGCAATCCAGAGTAAGTTTCTACCATTTGCTGCCAATCAGCATGACGACACCAGACTCCCACGCCTTGCGGTTGTCCAGTCAGCTGCCAAAAAAAACCATCACCCGATGAACGCGCCAATTCAATTTTACAACGTTCATCTTGTAATCCAGTACCAATTAACTGACTCAGGTTTAATAATTCATTCGCCGACATGCTTTACCTCCAATGTCACAGGAATTGGACGAGCTTGTAATTGCTCATCTAACTTAATTGCAACCTTATTGAGCGCTTTCTCTTGCCTTTCATTGGCAGGGAACAGCTTTATCACCGCTTGACCTTGACGATAGCTTGCTTGAATAACGAGCCCCATCATCGGACCATTCAATAGTCGATAGCACAGCGCATCACCTTGGCGCATGATCTCAGCACTCCCTCGCCGAACAACACCACCATCATGATTAAGCATGTCCAAGCCCGTTTTATCTATGCCATTACGAGTTTGCTTATCTAAGTCATTAGACACTGACATACAACGAGAAAAACGATGACGTAACTCGGGATCGGGTTCCCCTCGCTCCTCGACCGACATGACTCTCATGAAATGTGACGAACCGATACTCAGATTATTGCTCATCAATTACCACCTTCAGTTTCTCTTGATCTTTTATGAGTTTTTGAATATCAAAATTCAATCGCACTATGGCTTGCTCCACCTCAGATAGCTTCTCTTTATGCTCCTGAATAGATTGCGCTAATGCGCGCTCTTTTTGGTAACGTCTCGCCAATACCAGTTTAAAATCATCAAACTCACTCGGAGTCAGACTGTCTTCAGGCAAACTTTGCTGACGAATAGCCATCAACACCGCTTTACGCTCCTCAGTCACATTGGCAATATCTTGTCTAATATCAGCACATACCGCTTCCAATTCAACGAGCTTTCGTCTTGATTTTCTTTCTTTTTGCTTACGAATAGTCACTAAACGCGCTAATAATTGCCTGTCAGCTTCATCGATAACTAATGCTGACATTCGACATTACCGGAAAAAATCATTAACTCACCACATCCGCTAATAGCCCAATAGTCTCTTCAAAAGGACTATGCTCATCAACGTCTTGTTGTAAAAAAGCTCTAATGTCTTTAATTTTTGCCACCGCTTCATCCGTTTCAGCATCATTACCTTCTTGATACTCGCCGACTCTGAGCAACAATTGCACTTCCTCATACAAAGATAATAAGTGACGCATTTTACCCGCTTGTTTCCGCTGTTCTTTAGACACAATTTGATCCATGACTCGGCTGACGCTGGCATTGATATCAATGGCAGGATAATGCCCCGCTCCGGCTAACTTACGAGATAAAACAATGTGGCCATCAAGAATGGACCGCACCTCATCTGCCACGGGTTCATTCATGTTGTCTCCCTCAACAAGTACCGTATAAATACCCGTAATATTACCCGTTTTAGCCGGACCGGCCCTTTCTAATAAGCGGGATAAGTTCACAAATACGCTCGGCGGAAAACCACTCGCTACTGCTGGCTCTCCTGCCGCCAAGCCTATCTCACGTCCTGCACGCGCAAAACGCGTCAACGAGTCAACCATTAACAAGACATTTTTACCTTGATCTCTAAAATACTCCGCAATGGTGGTGGCCGTTAACGAGGCCTTCATTCGCTCTAATGGCGGCCTATCTGATGTCGCCACCACCATCACAGTCCGCTTACGCGTCTCAGCCGGTAAGTTATATTCCATAAACTCGCGCACTTCACGTCCCCGCTCTCCCACCAACGCTAAAACCACCACATCGGCTTCACAATGCGAGGCTATCATTCCCAGTAAGGTACTCTTCCCCCCACCTGCCGCAGCAAAAATACCT
This sequence comes from Shewanella surugensis, assembly GCF_023284005.1. Lineage (GTDB taxonomy): Bacteria > Pseudomonadota > Gammaproteobacteria > Enterobacterales > Shewanellaceae > Shewanella > Shewanella surugensis. The sequence goes on along the minus strand of NZ_JAKIKS010000010.1, from coordinate 16,744 downwards.
AAACGTTGCCCCATACCACAGGTCAACGCACTGTCTAATGCTCGGATCCCCATAGGCAGCACATGCTTAATCAACTGCCGACTTAAGGGGTCCGGTGCATCACTGTGATTATCTCGATACTCAGACACAGGCATAGGTTGACCATCTAGAGGCGCACCGAGTCCATCAAGAACGCGCCCTAAAAGCCACTCTCCCACAGCAACTCTGTGACCATGGCCTAATAACTCAATATCTTCGCCAGTACGTAATTTATCCGTCCTATCAAAGGGAGACAACATTGCCTCATCACCCATTAATGCCACGACCTCAGCGCTGAGTCTGCCACCAATCAGACAAAGCTCCCCTTGGTGGGCCCCCGGTAAAGACGCACGAATTAATGTCGCACCAATTTCTTTGACCTTACCAAAATACCGAACGGAGGGAACAGTGGATAAATCAGCAAATAAATCTTTCGTTATTTCTTTTAATAACTTATCTTTATCAGGCAATTGCATCGAGTTCATCTCCGACAAAATCAACATGGGCAATCACCTTTATTTCGGCATCATCACCTAACTCTTGAAACGACAATACATGATAAGTAAACAAGTCACGCTCAACGATTTTACGTAAATAACGTCGAACATCTAAGGAGGTTAATAACACACACATCACATTGTCATTAAGCTTAGCTTTAATCGTATGCAAAATAAGCTGAGTTTGACTTGCATCTAAGGCCGAATAACTGCCAGCAGTGGACTGTCTGATCCCTTCACGGATCGTATTTTCAATGCCTTCCCCTATCATAATGACCGAGATCCAACCTTGAGGACCAGTAAAGCGCCGCCGAATATGTCGACGCAGCGCAATACGCACATATTCGGTTAACATGACAATATCTTTCTCTTTGGGAACCCAAGTGACCAAGGTTTCAAAAATGGTCCGTAAATCTCGAATAGAAATACCTTCTTCAACCAAACGCTGCAAACATTCTGCTATTTTACTCACCGATAACAGGCGTTGTAATTCTTTCACTAACTCGCCATAGCGCTCTTCCATGGCGTCCATCAAATAACGGGTTTCTTGCACCCCAATCAGTTCATTCGCATAACGCTCGACGACTTTTCCCACTAAAAAGCAGGGGATCTGTGCCCCTTCACATAAATTCATTTGGCCCGCTTGCGCCTGCTCGACAACATTGCCTTGGATCCAATGCAATGTTTCGCCACTAAAAGATAACATTTCCTTTCTCGCCGGTAAGCTTGCCACCGTTTCATTTAATAAGACTTCTTCTGGGTTCAATGTGATTTGTAACACAGGTTCTTGATAAAGCAACACCTGACATTCATCGGCTTGCCCACCTTTTATTCGCTGAAATTGAATATCAGGTAAAGGCAGTCCTAATCGCTCAAACAGCTGCCAGCGCAATCGTTGCAACTCATCTTTGACACCCTCGCTGTCAACATTCCTCCCTAACGTCAACATTAACGGCACTGCACTGGGGCTCATATTGTCCATATTCACTTCGCCCTCAGCATTAACCTCTCCTCCATGACTCATATTCTCACCCGAAGCCGAGTCCTTCTTGTGTTTTTTAGCGGCATACCAACCACCAAAGCCAATCAAACCACCAATAGTGCCAAAAACCAGAAAAGGAAAACCAGGGATTAAAGCAAAAACAAACATCACCCCACTGGCAAGCATCAATGATGCAGGTTGACGCCCCATTTGATGAACCAAATCAGAGGCTAAATTCTGTCTTAGCTCACCCGGTACCCGCGTCACAATTAGCCCCGCAGTAATCGAAATAAGCAGAGCGGGAATTTGTGCAATGAGCCCATCACCCACTGATAAAATCGCATACAAGTTTAATGCATCACTGGCAGACATATCTTGTTGCATGACACCAATGGAAATACCCCCAATAATATTGGCTAAAATAACGATAACGCCCGCAATGGCATCACCTTTTACAAATTTCATCGCCCCATCCATGGCACCGTATAACTGACTTTCTTTTTGCACTAATCCACGCTGTCGTTTCGCCTCTTTTGCGTCAATCACACCGGCGCGCATATCACCGTCAATACTCATTTGTTTACCGGGCATCGCATCAAGAGAGAAGCGAGCGCCCACTTCCGCTACCCGCTCAGAGCCCTTAGTAATAACAATAAATTGAACAATGGTGATAATGGCAAAAATGATGATCCCCACGGCAAGGTTACCGCCCACCACAAAATTACCAAAAGCATAAACTATGTGACCCGCATCGGCTTGCAGTAGAATGAGTCGACTGGTACTGATGGTCAGCGCGAGTCTAAACAAGGTCGTAATAAGCAATAGCGAAGGGAAAACAGAAAATTCCAGAGGATCTTTAATATAAATCGCAATCATCAATAACATGATCGATAACGCTAAATTAAAGGCAATCAAGACATCGATGAGCAAGGTCGGCAAAGGTAAGATCATCATAAAAACGGCAACCATTAACATCGCGCCTAATATGATATCTTGGCGACCTGCCGCAATTTGCAACCAGCGAGTCAAGGTCTTCATACGAGTCCACCCTTTAAGACATTCGATAAAAATTTTCGCTGGGCTTTACATAATCGATACCAGTCCATTCCTTCACTATTACTGGGCATTAAGCTGCCAATCATCAAACTATTTTTGACAATATAAAGCCGTTGAGGTAACCCTAAAAAAACCTCAGGATGGCAACGAGAAAGGAGAGGTAAAACATCGGTAGTTTTGTGATCTAATAGCCAAGAGGTCATCAACAAACGCCCCTCTTGAGTTTCAAGCAATATGCCATAAGGTGGAAAATGGCATTCTATTTTGTCATCCAACTCGGCAGGCTTTTCCCCCAGTAATTGAAAAAACTGCTCTAGATTACGCCTTACTTTCAAATCCATTACTTTCTCCCCAATAGTGACAGAGAGATCATGTCCGAAATGCAAAAAATGAACTATCAGGTAAAGACCTGACTCAATAAATTAAATGAGTAAAATGAGTAATAGCAGATTAAACATCACACGTTGAAAGGAGGATACTGACCAGATACAACAGAAGTAAGACGACCATCCCTGGTCATATCATTGAACGACAATTCAAACAGCTGATTTGTCTTTCAATAGAGTTACACTTTACGCCGTTACACTGGCATTTGATTTAGCTCTACCTGTTGATTTTCTGAAATAATATCATCAACACTCGATAATAATGTCCGTATTTCTTTTTCCTTTGCTTCAATACCCATTTGCTGAAGCTCTTCTTGAGTTCTAGCCACTAAGAGTGCATCTTGATCCCTTTTAGCTTGCTCCAACTTCCTTTGTTTTTCTACAAATACAGCCTTAAGCTCTGCTTTCAGAGCATGAACCTGCTCCGTTTCCTCTAACTTCGCAAATGCTGCAGCATGCTTTTGTTTAAATTGAGCTAAACTAAAGCCATCTATAGTCGCCACCGCATTATCAATATCCAACTTACCTAAAGCTTCATCTATTCGCTTCTCAGTCAGCTCTTTTTTCACTTTCTCGGCAGTATCAGCCAGTCCCATGATGCCAAACTGTCCGGCCCAATCAACAATACGTGATCCTGTGTACAGGCCGCTTGAAGATACAATTAAACCAAGTGCTAAGGCTACAATAGGCGCGATACCTCCGGTACCGATGGTTAATACCACCGCAGCAGCCACTGCGCCACCCGCCATTAAGCCTGTCACAGCCATTGTTGATGCAGCAAACACTTTTGCAGAAGGCGTTGCATGACTCCACCAATTTTGCATATTAGTCAATTGACGTTGAACCGTGCCAACGACACCTACTTCTTTAATATCAACCTGCAGATTCCCAACAGCTTGCATTGCATCACGAGAAGCGACATAATCTTTTGCAATCTGTGCACGTTCAAGCATTGTCAGGTTTTGAGTCTTAAAAGCCGCATTCAAGCTACTAAACATGACCTCTTGTTTACGATTTGCACTGAACTTACTGACTAATTCTGATTCAACCTTAGTTTGCATCGCACCTGAAAGGCCTTTAATCATGCCAGTGGCGACCATACCGAAGCCCAATGGCCCGGTCAATGTTCCCATAAACGTTGCCAAAGCCCCTGCACCAGACACGCCTTTCACCGCCCCTACCGCAGTAGGTGCCAAACTTGATAAATATAATAAACCAATCATTTCAAGCGGCATGGTTAATTGATCAGTGTTAGGAAGTACCTCACGATTTCCAACAAGTAACTCTTCTACTTGATTTTGTAACGATGCGCTCGACCAAACCGTCGTCGCAATACCGGTAAGATCTTGACCAAAACTTCCTCCAGGCGCTGTAATAATATTATAAGCATGGCTCAAATTCTTAGCCAGCTCCATTGACTCGACAGGATGTGCTTGAGTCCACGCGTGCAAGGCTTTAACCTTTGATGAGATAGCAGTCGAATCTTGAGTCTGTCCGGGTAAAGGAGCTTTCGTTGTTTGACTATAAGACATGACTAACGCTGTCACAGCTTCTGTCACACTTGATTTACCGTGTTTGGCGAGTTGACGTTCTAGAATAAGCTCTTGAAAGCTAGGATGATGCTCACTAGACCAACTACCCGCTATTGTTTGTTTACTCCAACTTAGCCATGCTTTTGAGTCTAAATATCCACCTTGATCGGGAAAGCCACCTGATTTCTCAATCTCAGCGTGAATACGCTTAAGCTCTAAGAGATCGCGAGTATACAAAATATCAGATGCTTTCACTTGCTCTTGCAAGCCATTAATCAAACCGTTTTGTTTTTGTATCGCGTTAATTTGTGTTTGCGGTAATCTGTTTTGCCCATCAACCACAGGTTTAAGATTAAAATTTGCATCAAAGGTATTATCAAACCTCTCTTGACCTAATCTAACCTTATATTCTGCTGCTAACTCAGCTCTAAGCTGAACATGCTCACTTAGTTTAGGCGTAAATTCAAGTAACTTGGCATTACTCTCTCTTAATTTAGGCAGCTGAGTATGGTAAAGCGCTAAATTAATACGGGCTTTTTCTTGTCTTGTGGTTAGTTGTACTGCCGAAAGCTCGGTATTTAAGCCTCTTAAACGCTCAACATTATTGCTTCCAACATCTTTGACATCGATGCTTAAACGGGTTTCATTAATCACATTCAGCATTAACCGGCTTTGAGTCAGTTCATGTCTGACTTCTTGCAACTCTTTATTAAACAGCGCAGCTAAATTATCTTGCATCTGCACGTCTAATTTATTGCACAATGCCGTTAATGCAAGTTCCTTTTTGACTAATCCATCCACTTGGCCTTTCAACATGCCATGATATGCTTCTGGGCTCTTCCTAATCACCTCTCCAAGTATACTTGGCTCTTTACCCTTTATAAGAGACTCTAAACTCTCTTTTAGTTGAATATTTCTTTGATCTGACTTGGCAAGTGCTAGGTCACTTTCTGCTTGAATCAAGTCTTGCGCTAAGCTGACTTCTGACTCAACGAATTCACTTAAGTCATCGCTCAATCCAGCTGGAAGCCCTAATTCATTAACATCAACATTCTGCTGATAAAATTGCCCCATTAGAGGCATTCCACCCATGCCTTGTTGCTCATCCAGTGGTATTGTGCCAGTCAAAAACTGTAAAGACAGTTTCCTTTGATTTTGCTCTAACGCTCTAACTTCATCTAACTTTCCATCACTATCAAGTAGGCGCGCACTATAAGACTCAACATAACTGGCCCCAGCCTGAAGTAAGCGTGTGTCTTGATCGCCTAGCGTTAAATTTTCAGCTAACTCTACATTCAAGTCTTGCGCTTTTGAAAGAGACTTTTGTAACACTTGGTCAATAAATTTTTCAGCATTTTCATTGACTCTAACATCAATTAATTGCTCTGCAAGCTGAAAAGGCAGATCGTTTTGTGGCGTTCTCTCATCTAGTGGTTTTCTTTCTCCTAACAATGGGGTCAGTTCATCTTCCGGCGTAAATTCTGTTTTTAAAAAATGCGCCGCCATCTTTGATAGCATGCCAATATCTGGTTTATGGGCACGAGAAGCTATCGCATCTTCAAGCCGCTCTTTAACGGTCGCGCGTTTATTCTCTACCGTATCAAGTCCGTTAAAAATATCAAAAGCATAAGCAAGTTGTTCATTATTGAGCTCTGCGGTTAACGTCTCAGGTAGATTACGTTTAAAGCTTGATAGGCCTATTCGTGTCTGAGTAATATGATCAGTTCGACTCGCTTGAACAAACGTATTCACTGAGGCTTCTAGTTTCGTATGTGCACTTGATTGATCTTTCGTAGCTTCAAGCAAATTCGTTAGCGTATCATGCATATCAAGCACATCAAATTGCTCTTTAATCTCCTCACTAATCGCAGTGTTTGCTTGCTTTAATTCATCAATTTTGCTGTTAAACTTGCCGACCAGTATTTGCAGTGCACTATCGTCTAGGCCTTCAATTTTTGCCGATTTAATTGATGCTTTTAATGCTTCAAGCTCCTTAAGCTTTGTATTGTAATCAGTCACCTTCACTTGCACAGCTTGAACTTCTTCAGGCTCTTTATAAAGAGCCAGCTTCCAGTTACCTAGCGTATCAGGCTGTGTTAACGGTTTCGGCATCTCCTCGCCAAGCGCTTCTTTTAACTGAGTATGACTGCTATTTAATTGCTTTGATGCCAATGTTGCTGGGTGCTTAGCTGCATCTAAATCAATCGATTCACTCAATGTATTTGCAACAAATTTAACGGCTTTTACCGTATCAAGCATGACTTGCGACGTCGTGGACACCAAACGATCTTTCAATGATGTCGACTGAAGTCCAACATTCTCTTCATTTGACGCAGTTTGGCTAGTTAACGCTTGTAGAAACGCCTTGGTATCAATTGGGTTTAATTTACTTTCAGGTGAGGCTTTTTGTAGTGCTCGTAACTCATCCAAAGTGCCAACAACCGTGACAGAACGACCTTTAAAATCACTCACACTGGTTATGGAGGACTCTTCGACCTTCGATGATTGAACTGGGACAGTACGAAGTAATGCGACTTCAGGTGGCATTATTCATCTCCTATATATTTAAGCTAACGTAAAGTGAGGTGTATTTTGCTTCCTTTGTAAGGGGGAGCCTTGCATTTTAATCTTTTGGTATAGCGCTTCGTATTGGTCAAGCACCTCCTCTAAAAAAGTTAATAACGATTCATAAGACGCTGGCATAGCCAAAGGTACAACATACATTAACGCCCTTGAGTTAGACTCATAACAAATTGACCCTAACATTTTATTTGCCAGTTCGAAGTTAAGCATTAAATAGGATTGATAATATTCCACAGGCGTATCTAACGACATTTCTGAGAGCATGCATTGAAACTCCCATACATTATTTCTATTTCGTATTGATACCATCAGTTTTCCATCAAAAACCATTAGACATTGATCGTCATTATTAAACGCTAATGGCAAACCTAAATAATCACCCAACTGCTTCAACAAACGATGGTTAGTTTCCAAAGTATAACTCCAACTTATTATTAGTATTCTTAATTTATCATCATCAAGGTTAAATATGAAAATAAAAATAAGGTATACACCTGATAAACGATAAAACATGTAAAATTAACAATTTAAGCAAACAAGACATAGACTTATGTCTAACAATATTTCATTTAAGTTTTATTAAACAGGTGATGACTTAATGCCATAAAATAATAAAAATATTATGGGATGTAGACTAACATTTGATAGAAATTAATTTTTATTTTGATTTCAGTTTTAATAAATAGTTAATAAACAATACTAATACTCACCTTTAATAATATGTTTTATATTTAAAATCAAAAAACATAAATTATAGATAGTAAGCCACAATATAACGATTGCTAACACCCATTCTAATGACACACTTTAAAAAAACGGTAGCGAATGAAATATTATTTCGTTCCTTAATAAAAGCACGTAATCCTCATATTGACACTTAACACATTCCTGCAAGCCGAGGATATCATCGGCTTCTTGCAAAAGGTCAATAATGCAGAATATTTTGATAACATACATTAACTCACTATTTCCATACACTCATGTCTCTTTCTCGGTAAGTCAGCACTTTCTTTAATCACCGACTATCAGCAAAGATAGACTTTACATTCGCTAATCCACCTAGAAGCAGAGATCCTGAGTACCATGACAAAGCACAGTGTCACTGCTAGCCATATCACTCCCTTTCCTACAACGTCTTTAACATCAAGGTATTAAGCTTAATCAATATTAAATGCATTCTACTCTTTATTTAAAAAACATACATTTAGCAAAAGGTGGTATTCGATCTATACCCAAGCCAACTAAAAATGCAGGATGCAGCTGGAATGAAAACACTTTTAGGCAAGATCTTTAATTGCTCCTGCATTAATGACACTCCCATCATCTGAGTGCCTAGGTCTTCGTTGTTCCTGATGACAACAATAAGACATTTCCTATATCCATATAGGTCAGATAAACAAATGTCGTGATCATATGAATGTGAGTGAACGACTATGGCGGTCTTCTTGAGCTGATAGCTTAGTTATTCTAAATTGATACTCAATAACACAGTATAAAAGTGTTTCCTCTTTGTTGATAAGAGTCAGCCCGTTGGGAGTCAGTAAAAGCAGCCACTTCTACGTTGTATCTTCTTAAAAGTCCATAAGCACTCCTGCAATCATGCGCCTTGAATTAAGCATTTTACGAGCTCTGAAAACATGCACCTTCAGTAGTTTGAGTATAAACCCAACCTCATTGAGAATACTTTTGCTATATCTAAAGTTTTATTTAAATATCAAATGGATATAAACAAGTCAAGAGTAATGCTAACATGATATAACAGGCATCAACGATGAGGTGACTAACAGGGTATTGTTGATGAAAAATGCATACAATAAAATTCAACACAGATAGGGGAGAAATAGCGGTATTAAAGTAGCGCGCCTTAAAACGTCCTCACCTTCCTAATCTCATGAATCAGCAGCCTCAGCATTAGAAGTATCAATAAAGAAGACTCTTTCGTTTTGGGGGTATTTAGGTATTGGACAACACGATTAAAAAGCCGGGCATTGTGTTGTCCAGCCAAATAATAGACTGATCAATAAGAAATTACTCAAAAATATTACGGGTTAATTACTCCAGATCGCCCCAATCATCAAGTAGACTCATCATGGCCTCTTCAATCAGTTCTTTTTGATCATCATCTCGAAAACACGCCATTGGCATCAACACGACTAACTCCCGCCACCGTCGTAAAAAACCCAATCGTTTAGCCGGCATTAAGGGAAGTTGACGAATTTGCTCCTCTATCCATTCAGGATAAACCCAAGACTGTTCAATTAATAATAAAGAAACCTTCATCACCGCTTCACCACTGAGCCTCGTTGCCCTGCCTAACATATTACAGTGATCTTCAAGACTCATAAAAACAGCCAAACGCCGTAAATCATCCACCGCAGCAACCACTTTGACCATATCTCGGTGACTACTTCTTTCATTTAGCGGTTCGGAAAGTGCACGGAGCAATACCTTAATCCGTTTACGACGATCAGGCGATTGTTGCAATAACTCAAACCACTTCGCTAAGCCACCTTCACCTCTAGAAGCATGCTGGTATAGTTTACGCATGCCTTCGAGACCAGCTTCATCAAGTCCTAACCCTTCAATGGCAGCCAAAATGGCTAATTCAGCTCCTTCAGCTGATAACATTTCTTCTAGCGCTTTACGTAATTTCTTTATCTGTGAACTTGCCAACCTTCCCGATACTTGTAATGCCATGAGCAGCAACATAATATCACCACTAGACATGCCTGAAGTACGCAGTTGACTTAAAATCTTATCCGCATCACCAATTTTCGCGAATGTCTCCACCAACTTGTTCACAGAAGTCGCTTGCTTATCACCCAGTTGTTGTAATAACTTTTCTAAACCATCGAGTAAAGGACTCTTACTTTCCTTGCCTCCCAATAGTTTTTTAACTTCACTCCCGAGCTTCAAGCTCATACCTTCCATCGTTTCTTCAATCGCTTCCGAGCGAGTTTGAGCAAGTTCAGCTGCCGCCATGGCACTGGAACTAGAAGCGGGCATAAACTGAACACTACGGTTAGATGAACTTTCCTGTGTGGGCAGTAACTCAGCTTGATTAGCAACGTCAACTCTTATCATGATTTATACCTTACACTCTACAACTGGCATCCAAGTACTATACAATGACTTATCCATGCTCAAGCATTAAAAGATCTTCAGCTGTTTCTTGTTCTGTTTGATGAAATGTGGCTAATAACAAATCCAAATGTTCTTTTAGATTGAGGCGTATTGATAAATTGCTTGAACTCAGTTTTGCCTCCCACGATTGCATCGTTTCATCAACCTCAATGGTTAACTGTTCTGAAAAAGTGTTACCTATAGCTTCAAACTCACTCGATGACACCGTTAATGTTAATGCCATTTTATCTGTTTCTTTCGCCACTAAAGCCGATAATCGATGAATTAATAACTCGCTAGGGGGTTGGTCAGCCCCCCAGTGTGAAATAACCGCACTGATTTGTTGTCGTATACGCCCTTTCAATTGTTCAACGATAACGGACTCTAATTCATACTGCTCATGATGCCAATTGAGTGCTTCAGAAATAGCGTCTTGTTTAGCTTCATCTTTCCATTGCTGAGTTAAGCGTTCAGCCTCTTGCCTCGCTTCCTCAATAATGGCTTGAGCAGCAAGCTCAGCATCCTCTATTTTCATTTTGGCTTTAACAATAAGCCTAGCCACTCTATCTTTTGCATTTTGCTCAAAATTACTTGCAATAACAACGCGGTTAATATCAGCCTGAGTAATGACTTTTTGCTCATCATAAAGAAGATCACAGCCTTGTGCTTTTATTGCAAACTCATTCATATAAAACGCTCCAATCTAAATAACCAACGCTCAGCATCTTGAATAGGGGCTTTCACATCAGCAAGTACCCCTTCTTGAATACAAGGTAAAGTTGGCACTAATGCTTGCCATACTTGAGAATCTTGCCAGCGGTTATTTAATTCACGAATAGCAAGTTGTTGCGCTGCCCTCATTAAGTTCTCCGCCGTACAAATGCCGACATCTCCACCTTCAGGCCACAAAGACAACATTTGTTGAATTTGCTCAGAAGTAAACACCTCAAAAAGAGCATCGCGATACATTCTCATCGTGATATAGTCAGGGCTGTTTAATAAAACCAACCCCACGCCAGTTAACAGTACGGGCAATCTCTCACCAAACGTTAATAGCTTTTTATCTTGCTCAGTCAACTTTAAATGCATCCCTCGATCAAAAGCAGGCAATCGAGAAATCGTTAATAAATTAACTCTTCGGCTCATTAATCGACTGCTATAAAAAAGATCCTGCCATCTTTCTAAGTCAAGTTGCTTCCACCAAGAAGGGTGCATTCTCGTACAGGGTTGCCACATCAGTTGATTAAGTAACTTGTCTTCAGGCAACATACCTTCTCCCTGTTATGAGCGGCGAACTTGCCACATACGCCCAAACACTAATAATAAAAAGAACCCTAATACACCTAAAATAGCGAACCGATATTCGGATACAAAATCTTGTGATGAATGATCAGCTTCTGGCACAACTTCTTGTGGCTTATACTGGTAGTCAGCGGCCTGTAACAATAAACTAATATTGGCAAATTCAAGTTGGGGGACAGAGTTTTTAATTAAGCTTTTGATCTGACTTTCAACATTATTCAAATTGGCTTCGGGGGAATATTTAATATAAGCCGAGGCTGACTTTACAATAGGCTCTAAGCTATTATTTTCTACGACTGTATCCGCAATAGACACCCGAGCGCTGATCACCCCTTTCATGCTAGACAATGTCCGCTCTAATTGCTGCTCTTTAAAATAATTCATCTTGGCTTTTTCTTGTGCCGGAGAGGTCACCAATTGACCTGACGGAAACAAATCCTCAATACTGGTATAATGATCTTTAGGAAAACCATTCTGTCTTAATAACTCAACAGCATTAATGAATTTGTCTTTATCGATACTTAAGGTAATCGTCCCCGTTTTTTGCTCCACTTCAGCATCGGCATCGATGTTATTTAACATCAATAAAGCTAACATTTGATTCGCTTCATCTTGAGGTAATCCTCGGTATAAATCCATTTTGCAACCGGAAATAAACAATAAAACCAATAAAAAAGAAAGCTTAATATACTTCATCCCATTGTCACCAATTTATTGATCCCTTGAGATACGGAGCCGGCAACTTTAGCCACCAAATCGACTTCAATCATCGCCTTAGCGATCAGTCTTTGGCCTTCGTGCATCGCTTCAGGGGTAATCATCTCTAAAGTGGCTTGTACCACATCAACACCATTGCTAACGGGTTTATTTTCTGTGGCACGAACAGCACCTTCAAGATCGGCATTACCCACATTCATGAGTTGTGAAAATTGATCTTGCAGTTTCACATCAACAACTTTTTCTGCAGGATCATACAGCTGCTGAGTCGCCAATTGTGTTGTTTTAGATATCATTGCTAAATCCATCATGATCTCCTTCTACCAGTTGATTAAATTTGACGGTATCTTGATGTTCAAATTGACTTTTTGAATACAGAAACTGCAATGCTTTCGCCTTATCACTTTGACAATCTTTCAGCGCATCCGACGCTTCTAAAAGGTCATTCAAGGCAAAATAAATCAAACTTTCACATATACACCTATCTTCAACATCTTCAATTAATTGAGGAAAAATTTCTAACAGTGAATATGCTTCTTTTCGCAAACCATGATTGGATGCCGCAATTGCCGCTTCGACTAATAGACTTTTATCCTCACTATTCATATCTTGGCAATAATTCCTTGGATCATATCCTTAATGGTTTTAATAATGGCGCTTTCATAGCCCACTAAATTGGAATACTGTTGCATTGAAAACTGCATTTGTAGCATTGCATCTGGATCATTAGCATCTGTTGTGGCCATAACAGATTCTAAATCCGCTGCGGCGCTCGCTGATTGCTGAGATATTTGACTAACAATGGCGCTTAAATCCATGATGAGTTCCTTTTTTAAGTAATATCGGCATTAAGTTGTGTTGGACTGCACTGAAAACGCTTCTTGAATGAACCAGAGAAATGAGAATGACTACTAAAGCCTGCTTCATAAGCAATATCAGCCACTTTTTTTTGTGTTGTCACCAATTGTTGACGCGCAAAAACAAGACGACGCTCTAATAACCATTTCTTCGCCGATACACCGTAATTTTTATAAAAAAGTAAATTCAACTTACGAACTTCTATCCCTAAATCATCCGCAAATTGTGCGACAGACCAAGGCTGAGTAAAATTTTCTTCAATATAGTTAAGTAAGCTATCGTTATGAGTTGAGTAATGGCTGAGCAGTTTAGAGAAATAACTATTATCCAAACCAAGACAATAAGTAAAAATGAATTTAATGAGCAACTTACGACTCACACTATGCAATTGTTCAATCACGCTAATCAGATTGTCAAACACGGGCAATGATTTCGAAGCAGCCATATAAAATGGCGTGTTGTTAGGATCTTCTATTAATAAATCCATCACTTCGTAGTACAATTCGTGAATTTCACCAGGGTAACAAAACATATTGAGCTTCTTATATCCACCTACTGCCGTTGCTTGTTCACTTGTCACAACCAGCTGGTTCGCTGCAATTGATGTCACGACTCCATTACTATGAAGTTTACCTGCTTCTTTAAACAAAATGATTTGTACTACACTCATGCGAAGCTCCACTAACTCAGACTATGCGCTATTCTCAATCTTTCCCCGAAATAATGTCATCAGGTATTAACCTGAGATAAAGTCCGCCCCCCAAAAGCATTAACATCACAAATATTAAAAAAACACCGTTCACAAATCGACACAGATACAATTAACATCAATAAAAACAATGTGTTAAAATGAAGATCGTAAAGTAATGCAGGAAAGTGAGGACAAATATTCACTCACATGAGCCAGTGATAAAAATAATAAATGATGTATTAATGACAAACATTGTTTATTAAAAAAGCACTCCTCCCTCCAGTAATGAATGCCTTTAATCAAGGTTAAAAGCAAACGTATCTAACATTAAATCGCTTGGGTATAATAATGAATAAGAAACGTTAATGATAAGAAGTAAAGGGTCTCATGCAGCAAGCATCAAACAATCCAGATCACCTCATTTTTATCAGCCACACCGAAAAGTGGGTCAAAGATGTCATCATGAAATACAACATCTGTCCTTTTGCCCGTAAAGAAGTCGAAAAGAAAAGCATACGCTACGTGGTCATTGAACAAACAAAAATAAAAGCTGTATTAAAGCAGGTCATCAATGAATGCCTGATATTAGATAACCAGCCTGCTATTGAAACCAGCTTACTTATTTTACCTAGAGGTTTTGAAGGTTTTTACACTTATCTGGATTTAGTTGAGTTAGCGAATGATGCCCTCATAACCCATGAGTATGAGAGCAAATATCAACTCGCCAGTTTCCATCCGGATTATTGCTTCGATAATGAGCCGCAAACCGATCCCGCTAATTTCACCAATCGCTCGCCTTACCCTACATTGCATATTATTCGCGAGGCCAGCATGGAAAAAGCCTTAGCTGACTATACCGATCCCGAGTCTATCCCCGAGCGCAATATTGCCTTCGCCCGTAAAAAAGGCAGCGATTTTTTTGAAAAGCTATTGGCCCAGTGTAGCCATACCAAAAAATAAACTCAAAGCCATACTCAATACATTCTAAAAAATACTTTCATGCAAAATAGAAGTAAAAAGGCAGTTAGCACTCTTGCTAACTGCCTAAATAATCAACACATGATACCAATTCTAATATCGTCAATATCCAAGGTTTAGCATACTTTCAGTATAAGAAACATCGATAGTCTTAAGCTTCTTTTCTTCCAGCGAACCAGTCAATCCAAGTCGAAAAAATATGACGTAAAGCAGTGCCTGGTGGGATAGCACTATAATCAATATCACGTTCGTTGCTGTTGCTTAATACTTTCTTATCTTTGCCACCTTTAGAGTCCACCGCCTCGGATGACGTTGCTTTTGTCACCGTACTCACACCTCTTATCTGTTCATTTACATTAACTTGCATAGGATTAACTAATAGAGGAACATTGGGACTAACAATAGCTTACTTTGCTAATTTTGCTTGTAAGGGATCAGAGCTAAAACCTGGTAAAGTAATACTTTTCACTACTTTTTTAGGCTCATTAGGCGTGGGCTCAAAGCGACTAACTGAATATTTTCTATCCCATCGGCCCATCATCTTAGAGAACCAACCTTCTGACTTATGATTATCTTTAAGCACTGAGTTTAAAAAATCAGCATGTAATAATCTGGCTTGTTTATGGCTTTGTTTAGCCTCCAAACTGGGCACATGCACTAAAGCGGATGAACCACTGCTCACAAATGATTCAGATCCCAAGTTCACTTGAGTCAACGGTGTTTGTACTAAAGGTCGCTTTGAAACCTGTGCAGGTTCTTCTAAGGACTCTAATCTGACTCCTCCTATTCCTCCATTCAAAGGCTCCACGCTCATAGAGATACTGAACGACTACCATTTTGTGGCGTACTTAAATGCATTTCAGAGCCAATTGTGCTTTGAGTCGATAATGTTTGTACTAAAAGCTGCTTTGAAACCTGTGCAAGTTCAGAGACCTCGCCTAACTTCCCACCTCCAATTCCACCACTCAAAGGCTGCTCTACTATTGATGAAAACTCCCTTCTAGGGCTTATTTGACTAACCATAGGTGAAACTAAAGGGAATTCAGTTTGAGACATAAAAGGTTTAGGTTTTACAAAGAGAACCTCTTCTTCCAACTGAGACTCAACTTCAACTCGCTCTGTTACTTGTGGTGATGGCTTTTTCTGCGGCTCAAGCTTCATTTCTGGGATCTTAAACCCAAGTTCATCTTGCAGTTCATCTTCAAAAGCTGCTGCATTACCCATATTTCGAGAGTTATGGTTTTCAATAAGGTTATCTTCGTCCTCATTTAAATCTATCAAATCAATTGATTGACCCGCTGTAATCTGCTCCCCGACTAAAAGTGGATCTAATGGCATTAATAAATCAATAATTCTCTCTACAGTATCACGATCACCGACTCTTAAACTGGCATGTAATGCAAACGTCAAAACATCATAAGGTAATTTTCCCTGTTTATCACTTTGCTCATATAGAGCAATTACGGCCTGCTCGATTAACGCTGCTCGATGACTATCCGGCTCCGAGTTTTTATAAATATCCGCTAATCTATTTCTTGCTTCACAAGCGGTAAGATCTGACACTCCCATACTAGTACTTAAACACAGTGAAAATGATCGATTGGATTCACTTCAAAACGGGTAACTGTTCGCTCGGAAATAACAATGAAAGACTTCTAGCTTTACGGGGTTTCTTACTAATGAGCCCTTTTTTTTCCAGAGTATTAATCATTTGATTAACACTGGGCGGAGTGACCTCAAAGTATTTCTGCAGATCCGTATGTGCAGGTGGGATACCATTGAGCTTGGTATATTGATAAATAAACGCTAAATACTGACCTTGCTTATCAGTAAATGAAAACTTTTGTTGTTCATAGTTCGACATTTGGAGTTATCTGTGATCAATTATGGTAGTTAATCATTATCCAGATAATACCATGAACATCAAATACTTAATCGAACTGAAAAAAGAAGAAAAAGACACCTTATACGACCTTGTTTCTAAAGGGAAATCATCTGCGAGAATGCTTAAACGAGCGAAT